>JAFGTL010000089.1 GCA_016934125.1 Candidatus Hydrogenedentota bacterium | reverse complement strand
GAGGCCGGCCGCGAAGTCACGCCCGACACCCACGGCCTCGACGCCATGAGCAAGGGCTGCATGGGGGGCTCCGGGTTCGGCTTCATCAGCCACGTCGGCAAGATCCAGATCTGCGGGTTCCTCGATATCGAGGCCGGCGATCTCCGCGAGGCCGACTACGACTTCGCGGGAATCTGGCGCACCTCGCCCTTCCTCCGCGAACTCCGCGACAGGGCCAACTACAAGGGCGATTGCGGCGCCTGCGGCTACTGGCGGTGGTGCGGCGGCTGCCGTGCGCGCGCCTACGCCCTCACCGGCGATTACCTCGCCGAGGAACCCCATTGCGCTTACGTGCCACCCGCCCGGCGCACCGGGCAACCCTGCGACGAACACACCGGCGATGAATCTTCGCCCGCCAACGGGTAGAATGGACGCACGGCGCCCGCGCCGTGGCATAATCCAGACAGCATAGCGTTCGACGCAGGAAGATCGACATGATTCTGAGCATGGGAGTAGCCTTCTACCTCGGATGCGCCCTCTATTGCGCCGCCGGGGCCGCCGCCATCCTCTACCTCTGGCGCGATCACGAGCGCGTTCTCGATGCGACGATTGCCTTGGCCGGCGCCGGCGCGGCCTGCCTGGCCGCTGCCTTCGCCTTCCGGTGGATCGCCTGGCGCCTCGTGCCCATGACCACCGCCGCCGACTCCATCGCCCTCTTCGCCGTGCTCTCCACCGCCGTCATGCTCGCCCTCATGCGGAAACCCAACGTGCGCGCACTCGCCTGCTTCTATGCGCCCCCACTGGCGGCCCTGTGCATCGTCAACGCCGCCGTCGCCCACACCGATCTTTTCACCGCGCCGCGTGCGCTCGCGGGATTACCCCTCGTGCTTCACGTCGGCATGGCGTTTCTCGCCTACGCCCTGTTTTTCCTGGCCGGTATGACGAGCGCCGCGTATGTCTTCCAGTCCCAACGCCTGAAGCGGCGCCATCCCACCGGCCTCTTCCAGCGGCTTCCTTCTCTCGAGCAGCTTGACTCCACCCTCATTCGGCTGATCGGCCTCGGGTATCCGCTGTTTGTGCTCACCCTGATCCTCGGCGCGTTCTGGGCCCACACCCAGCGCGATCTCCTCGGCCCGCGCTGGTGGCTCGCCCCGAAAGTCGTGCTTTCCTTCGTTCTCGCCATCTTCTGTGCCGTCACCTATCACCGGCGGCGTGCAGGCCGCCTGCGGGGCCCGCGGCTCGCCTACCAGGTGTTCATCGGGTTTATCGCCCTGCTGGCCATCTATCTCATTCTCGCGCTCCTCCACCTGCGCACCTACAACTTCTGGGGGGCCGCCTCGTGAGCCTGGCGGTTGTAGGGCTGAATCACCGATCGGGATCCGTGGAACTCCTCGAGCGGCTCGGGTTTTCCGCGAACGAACTACCCCGCGCCCTCCGTGACTTGCGCAATCGGGCCGATGGCGCCGGCGTCGTCATCCTCTCCACCTGTAACCGCGTCGAACTCTACCTGCACCACGCCCAGATGGACTCGGCCTCGCTGTGCGCCCACGCCCGGGCGCTTCTCGCCGAATGGCACGCCATCCCGGAAAGCGAGTTTGGCGACGCCCTTTACGCGTTTCACGGCCAGGACGCAATCACCCACTTGTTCCGCGTCGCCTCGAGCCTCGACAGCCTCGTCGTGGGCGAATCGCAGATCCTCGGTCAGGTGCACGACGCCTACCTCGCCGCGCGCACCGAACAGGCCACCGACAAAGTGATGCACGCCCTGTTTCAGAAGGCCTTCTCCGTGGCCAAAGCCGTCCGCAGCAGAACCGACATCGGCGCCGGCAACATCTCGATCAGTTCGGTGGCGGTCGATCTGGCCGCGTCGATCTTCATGGAACTCTCGAACAAGACGGTGATGGTGCTCGGCGCCGGCGAGATGAGCGAACTCACCCTCAAGAGCCTCCATTCCCGCGGCGTCGGCTCGATCCTCGTGCTGAACCGGAGCATCGAGCGCGCCCGCGAAATCGCCGCCCGCTTCGACGGAGAGCCCATCGCCTTTGCCGATCTCGACCGCCACCTCCACCGGGCCGACATCCTCATCAGTTCGACGGCCGCGCCCCACGCCATCCTCCATCCGGCCCAGTTCCGTGACGCCCTCGAGCGCCGCGCCCAGGAACCCATGTTCGTCATCGATATCGCCGTCCCGCGCGATGTCGAGCCCGAAGCGGGGGATCTCGACAACCTGTATCTGTACAATATGGACGATCTGCGGCAGGTGGTCGAGGAGAATCTCTCGGCCCGGCGCGAACAGGCCGAACGCGGCGCCGCCATTGTCGAACGCGGCGCGGACGAGTTCGCGAAGTGGCTGCGCGCTATCGTCGCCGAGCCAACCATCGTATCGATGGCCAGGGAGTTGCGCGCCATCCGGGAGCAGGAACTCGAGAAGACGCTGGCGGCCCTGCCGGATCTCACGGAGAAGCAGCGGCAGGAAGTCGGCTATCTGACGGAACGTATCGTGAACAAGATACTCCAGAGCCCGATGACGCAAATCAAACACGAAATCGGCCACCACGATCCCTACACCGTGCTCCATCTGGTGCGGCGGCTATTTGGCCTGAAGGACTAAGCGTCGGCGATGCCGGCGGCGCCGGGATCCCCGGCGGCGCCGGGAACCCCGGCGGAGGAGGATCCCTCATGACATTCCCGCGAGTGCGAATGCGGCGTCTCCGGCGAAACGCCACGTTCCGCCGGATGATGTGCGAAATCGCGCTGAGTCCCGACGATCTGATCATGCCTCTGTTCGTCCGTTGCGGCTCGGGCGTCCGGAACGAGATCCCCTCCATGCCCGGCAACTACCAGCTTTCGCCCGACACGCTCGTCGAGGAAGCCCGCGCCGTCGAGGGTGCCGGCGTCCCGGCCGTGATCCTCTTCGGCATCCCCGATGAGAAGGACGCCGTCGGCTCGCAGGCCTATGCCGCCGATGGCATCATCTGCCAGGCCATCGAGGCGGTGAAGCAGGCCTGCCCCGCCCTGTGCGTCATTACCGACGTGTGCCTCTGCGAATACACCGATCATGGCCACTGCGGCGTGATCCACGTGAATCGCGACGGACGACGCGACGTGGATAACGACGCGACGCTCGAACTGCTCGTGAAGGAAGCCCTGGCCCACGCGCACGCCGGCGCCGACATGGTGGCCCCCTCCGACATGATGGACGGCCGCGTCGGCGCCATCCGCGATGCCCTGGACGCCGCCGGATTCTCCGACGTGCCCATCATGGCCTACAGCGCCAAGTTCGCCTCGGCGTTCTACGGCCCCTTCCGCGATGCCGCCGAGTCGCCGCCCCAGTTCGGCGATCGCTGTTCGTATCAGATGGACTATGCCAACGGCCGGGAGGCCCTGCGCGAGATCGCTCTCGACATCGAGGAAGGCGCCGATATCGTCATGGTGAAACCCGCCCTCCCGTACCTCGACATCATCCGGCGTGCCGCCGAGCGCTTCGACGTGCCCATCGCGGCCTATCAGGTGTCGGGCGAGTTCGCGGCCATCAAAGCCGCCGCCGCCAACGGCTGGCTCGACGAGAAACGCGCCGCACTGGAAACGCTGACGGCGATCCGCCGCGCCGGCGCCAAACTCATCTTGACATACTGGGCAAAGGAAGCAGGGGCGTGGCTACGCTAGCCCCGCGAAAACGCACCATTGCAGAGGCGACTGAGGGGGACGATGAAGAGCGACAGATCGACTGAATTGTGGGAACAGGCGAACCGGATCCTCGTCGGCGGCGTTAACAGCCCCGTACGCGCCTTCAAAGGCGTGGGGGGGAGGCCCTTCTTCGCGGCCTCGGGCCGGGGCGCCCTCGTGATCGACGCCGACGGCAACGAACTCATCGACTACGTGCTCTCCTGGGGCCCCCTCGTCCTGGGCCACGCCCATCCCCGCGTCGTCGACGCCGTGCAGCGCGCCGTGGCCGGCGGCGCGAGCTTCGGCATCCCCACCGAAGCCGAGATCCGGCTTGCGGAACGCATCGCACACCACGTCCCCTCCATCGAGAAAGTCCGCCTCGTCAACAGCGGCACCGAGGCCACCATGAGCGCCATCCGCCTCGCCCGCGGCGTCACCGGACGCGATCTCGTCGTCAAAGTCGAGGGCTGCTACCACGGCCACGTGGACAGCCTCCTCGTCAAAGCCGGCAGCGGCCTCACCACCCTCGGCGCGCCCACGAGTCCCGGCATCCCCGCCGCCCACGCCCAGTGTACGCTCACCATCCCGTTCAACGATCTCGATGCGGCCCGCACCGTGTTCGATGCGCGCGGCGGCGACATCGCCTGCATCATCCTCGAGCCCGTGGCCGGCAACATGGGCGTCATCCCGCCCGAGCCCGGCTACCTCGAAGGGCTCCGCGAACTCACGCGGCAGCATGAGAGTCTCCTGATCTTCGATGAAGTCATGTCCGGCTTCCGCGTGAGCATGGGGGGCGCCCAGGAGCGCTACGGCGTCACGCCCGATCTCACCACCCTCGGCAAGGTGATCGGCGGCGGCCTTCCTGTCGGCGCGTACGGCGGCCCCGCCTCGCTCATGGATCACCTGTCGCCCCTCGGCGCCGTGTATCAGGCCGGCACCCTCTCCGGCAACCCCCTGGCCACCGCGGCCGGACTGGCCACCCTCGATGCCCTCGCGGAGCCCGGTGTCTTCGAGGCGATCGAGCAGGCCCTCACCACCCTCGGCCAAGGCCTGGGCGCTATCGCCCGCGAGGCGGGCATCCCCGTGTTTCAGACGCAGGTGGGCTCGATGGGATGCCTCTTCTTCCACGAAGGCCCTGTCCGGAACTACGCCGACGCCACCGCCTCCGACACGGCCCGTTACGCCCGATTCTTCCACGGCATGCTCGAACGGGGCGTGTACTTCGCGCCATCCCAGTTCGAGGCGTGTTTCACCGGCAGCGCCCACACCGACGACGTGATCGGCCGGACGCTCGACGTCGCACGCGCCACATTTGCGGAGCTGCTCGCAGCGGATTAGGGCCTACTCGAAAAGGGGGGGAATGCCCATGAGTCTCAAGGTTATGCGGGACGGATGCCGCTCAATTCTCCTCGACGATATCATTCCGTATTGGATCCGCCACGCCGTCGAGCCCGGCGGCTGCATCAACAACTGCATCGAAGACGACGGCACCGTCATCAGCCGCGATCGATGGAGTTGGTCGCAGTGGCGGGCCGTGTGGGTGTTCAGCGCCCTCTACAACCGCATCGAGCCCCGCACCGAATGGCTCGATATCGCCTCCGCCATCTGCCGGTTCCTCACCGGCTGCGGCGCCCTGCCCAACGGCCACTGGCCCCTTCTCCTCGATGCCGACGGCAACGTCAAGATGGGCTACGAGAGCATCTACGTAGACGGATTCGCCCTGTACGGACTCGTCGAACTGTGGCGCGCCACCCAGGACGACGCGCTCCTCGAGCGCGCCATGGCCACCTTCCGCGCCACCGAAGACGCGCTCCACGCCGATGCGCCGCCCCCGGCCTATCCCTATCCCATCCCCGAAGGCCGCATGCCTCACGGCGTCAGCATGATGTTCTCCCTCGCCTACGGCGAACTCGCCCAGGCCACCAACGACTCCGCCGTGCAAGCCGCCGCCCTGTTCCATCATCGCCGCGTCATGGACACCTTCCTCCGCCCCGATCGCGGGCTCGTGCTCGAATGGCTCAACACCGACGGCTCCGAAGCGCCCCCGCCCGAAGGCACCGCCGTCAACCCCGGCCATGCCATCGAATCCATGTGGTTTCAGATCCACATCGCCCGGGCGCGCGACGACGCCGACACCATCCAGCGCGCCGTTGCCGCCATCCAACGCCACCTCGAAGTCGGGTGGGACACCGAATGCGGCGGCCTGTTCCTCGCCGTCGACGCCGACGGCGCCGAGGAAGTCGGCTGGAAATTCGCCGACACCAAGCTGTGGTGGCCCCACACCGAGGCCCTTTACGCCACCCTGCTCGCCTACGAACACACCCACAACCCCGTGTTCTTCGAGTGGCACGAACGCATCCACGACTACGCCTTCGGCCACTTCCCCGACGAGAAGCACGGCGAATGGCGCCAGAAACTCGATCGCCGCGGCCAACCCATCACCGACGTCGTCGCCCTGCCCGTCAAAGATCCCTTCCACCTGCCCCGCGCCCTCATCTACTGCGTCGACGTCCTCGGCCGCCTCACGGGATCGGAGTAGGCGCGATTGCGGTTTTGGTGGGGGACGGGCGCCCGCCGCGCCTGTCGCGGCGATCTTCAGAGTCCCCGTGTCCATCGCAAGACGGCGGAACGAGCTCCGGCTACCAGGGAGAAGATGGGAGTTTGACAGGATGGAAGGAAGAGGATATGAGTTTGACAGGATAAGTGGCAAGAGCAATCCTGTAAATCCTGTAAATCGTGTCCAAGAATCTTCCCGTGGATGGGGCCGCAACCGGGGCCGCCCCCGGCAAGGATCGAAGCCCTGCGCCAATCTGTATCGTGGCCGGCTCGAGCCAAGAAGCGAGGGAGAAGATCGGAATTCGACACGATTGACAAGATTGACAGGATAAGCGGCAAGAGCAATCTTGTTAATCTTGTAAATCCTGTCCAAGAGTCTTTCCGCAAATGGCGCCGCAGCCGGGCTCGCCCCCGGCAAGGAGCCAAGCCCTGCGCCAATCTGTATTGCGGCCGGCTCGAGCCAAGAAGCGAGGGAGAAGATCGGAATTCGACAGGATTGACAAGATTGACAGGATGGAAGGCGGGGCCAATCCTGTAAATCCTGTAAATCGTGTCCAAAAGTCTTTCCGTAAATGGCGCCGCAACCGGGGCCTCGCCCCGGGAAGGAGCCAAGCAAGACGGCGAAACGAGTTCTGACTAGGAGGGAGAAGAGGGGAGTTGGACAGGATTGACAAGATTGACAGGATAAGTGGCAAGAGCAATCTTGTTAATCCTGTGAATCGTGTCCAAGAATCTTCCCGTGGATGGGGCCGCAACCGGGGCCGCCCCCGGCATGGAGCGAAGCAAGACGGCGGAACGAGTTCCGCCCTACCGACAAATCCGACTGCGGTTCTGGTGTGGGGCAGGCGCAGGCCCCCCCAAACAATGAGGTATTGACAAAGAGAGCGACGTGTGCTACTTTTGTACGTGCACTTACCACGTGGGCCTATCCGTCCGGGGCGGCGGACTTGCTCCTGCGCGCGGCGCCGCAAGCCG
>JAFGTL010000088.1 GCA_016934125.1 Candidatus Hydrogenedentota bacterium | reverse complement strand
GCCTTCGAGCACTGCCGTGACCTGTTCGACGCTGAGGGTATTGCCCTCGATGGCGCAGGAGGCCTGGACGGTGCGGATGCGGTTGCCGCGCCGCAGGTGGGGCTCGACGGGGCCGCTCCCGGCTCGCAGTCGGCCCAACGCCTCGCCGATCTCCTCGACCATGCGGAACATGGCCGGGGTGAGGCTGTAGGGCGGCTGGTAGGGATCACTCGCCATAGCCCAAGGCCTCCATGTTGGCGCGGATCGCATCATCCAGTTGGATGGACTCGGCCATCTGCTCGTAAAGGGCCGCCGTGAGTTCGGCCATCTTCTCCTCAAAGGGAATGCCGTCGTCCTCGACCGCCTCGGTGCCGACGTAGCGGCCGGGCGTCAGCACGTAGCCGTGCTCCTTGATCTCCTTGAGCGTGGCGGTGCCGCAGAAGCCCGGCTGATCCTCATACCAGCCATACGGAGCCCGCATGTCTTTCCCCTCGCCCTCTGGGAGAGGGTGGCCGGAGGCCGGGTGAGGGCCGGAGGTACGCCAGGCGTGGTAGGTGCGGGTGATCTGGGCGATGTCGTCGTCGGACAGCTCGCGGTGGGTCCGGTCTACCAGTGTGCCCATTCGTCTGGCATCGATAAAAAGGGTTTGTCCTCTTCTGTCGCGGAAACGATGGGCACACTGGCCCTCACCCCCAGCCCCTCTCCCAGAGGGCGAGGGGTGGAAGGCTGCTTCGATGCGTTCAAGAGCCCGCCTTGGCTTATCAAGGACAATGTGATTGCCCAGGCGGAGAACAGTTAGCCCCATTGATCTGATGTATTCATCCCGTTTCCGATCAATGGTCTTTCGCGCCTCTGTTTCGTGATCCGCGCCATCGAGCTCGACGACCAGTTTTTGCGCATCGCAATAGAAATCGAGGATATACGGCCCGAATTGGTGCTGGCGGCGGAACTTCAGCCCCATGAATCGCCGGTCGCGCAGCATTTCCCAGAGAACCTGTTCTGCCGGAGTTTGCGATTTCCGCAATTCCCGAGCCTTCTCTAACAAGCCAGAGAAATCGAAACCGCCACGGTAATGCTCCCCTTGCTTGCTCCCCTTCGCCCCTTGGGAGAAGGGGCCGGGGGATGAGGGTGATTGCCCTGCCCGCGCTCCCTTGTTCCGGGTCAGAAACCACAGACAAACCGGTATCGGCGTGGTGTAGAACAACTGTCCCGGCAGGGCAATCATACAGTCCACCAGGTCGGCCTCGATGATGGCCTTGCGGATGTCGCCCTCGCCGGAGGTGTTCGAGGACATGGAGCCGTTGGCCAGCACGAATCCGGCGGTGCCGTCCGGGGCCAGGTGATAGAGGAAGTGCTGAATCCAGGCGTAGTTGGCGTTGCCGCCGTCGACGGTGATGACCGAGCCGTCCTTCTGCTTGCGCTCACCGCCCTTCGGGGGCGTGCCATACTTCCAACGGACGTCGTCAGCCACCTTCGAATGGCCCCAGTCCTCCATGTTGAACGGGGGATTGGCGAGGATGAAGTCGGCGCGCAGGTCCTTCTGCTTGTCATCGAGGAAGCTGTCGCCCCACTCGATGTGTGCGTCGATGCCCCGGATGGCCAGGTTCATGAGCGCCAGCCGCCAGGTGGTGTAGTTGGACTCCTGGCCGAAGATCGATATTTGGCGCTGGGTCTGCGCCTTGCTCTTGCCGTTGCCGTTGGAAGAGGCGTGTTCGGTGACGAACTTGGCGGCCGATACAAACATGCCGCCCGAGCCGCAGCAGGGGTCGTAGACGCGCCCCTTGAAGGGTTCCAGCATCTCGACCAGCAGCCGTACCACGCACTGGGGCGTGTAGAACTCGCCGCCGCCCTTGCCCTCCTTCTCGGCGAACCGGGCCAGGAAGTACTCGTAGACGCGGCCTAAGACATCCGTCGACACAGGTCGCCGGATGTCACCCTCACCCGGCCTTCGGCCACCCTCTCCCACCGGGAGAGGGACTTTGCGTCCTCCTGCGTCACTCCCCTCGCCCTCTGGGAGAGGGGTTGGGGGTGAGGGTGCGCGGCCCAGCAGGTCGATTGAACTCAGGAGATCAATGAGTTGCCCAAGCCTGGTCTTATCCAAAGCGGGCCGCGCATAGTCCTTGGGCAGGACGCCCTTGAGCTGGATGTTGTCGCGTTCGATGGCCTTCATTGCATCGTCCACAAGCTGACCGATGCTGGCCTGCTTGGCGCTCTTCTGCAGGTAGGGCCAACGCGCCTCCGGTGGCACCCAGAAGACGTTCTCAGCCAGGTACTCGTCGCGGTCCTCGGCCTCGGCGTAATCGTCGGCGGCCAGCCGGTCGTGCATCTCCATGAAGGCGTCGGAGATGTACTTGAGAAAGATCAGCCCCAGCACGACGTGCTTGTACTCCGCCGCGTCCATGGTGCCGCGCAGCTTGTCCGCTGCGGCCCACAACTTGTCCTCAAAGCCGAGATTGGCTCCTGTCCCGTTTGCCATGTGCTGTCTTTCCTCTTTATTCAAAGCGGTATGCCGCAAGGCCGCCCGCCGCCGTTGTCAGTTTTCCTCGAAGCTGCGCTGAATCAGGCTCCTGACCGTGTGTTCTTCGGGTGCTGCTTCAGCCACTCGTCGATGGCGTCCTTGTGGAAGCGCCAGCGCTTGCCGAGCTTCTGTCCTGGCAGGCGGCCCTCTTGAACCAGCTTGTACAGTGTCGACCGCGAGATCTTCAGGTACTCGGCCAGTTCGCCGATGGACATCACCTCGTCGGGTTCTCTTTTCATGGTCGGTAACCTCCGGTTCGGAATTCCCGAGCGGACTCAAAGTGTGCGGATAATATCAGTTGTTATCAGATGTTGTCAAGTTGGAATGCCCGATCCCCGTCGAGATACTGCCGAAAAAGGTCCGTGTTTCCTCATCGACGAGGTCTGCGGCTCCCGTCATGACCGACAGCGACGACGGATAGCCGGGCGCGCGGAAACGCGAGAGCCGGAGAGAGGCATCGGCGGGTGGGCGATCACGGGATGGGGTCGGGGACCGGAACGCGGGTGTAAAGTGATGCGGCGGGCAGCGCCGGTTCGCCGGGCCGGTTGGCGGCGGTGCTTTCGAGATCGGTTGTGTTTTTGCGGCGGCGAGAGCCATCGCCCAATAAGCTCTGGCCGGGCGACGGGTCGGTTAAGTGCGGAGCCAATCCTCTTCGGTACCCGTTTAGCGTCCACTGGTGGCCGCCAAACGGGTACTCCTGACGCGAGTTTCACAGAATCTCGCGTCGAGGGCTGCATTCCGT
>JAFGTL010000087.1 GCA_016934125.1 Candidatus Hydrogenedentota bacterium | reverse complement strand
TTCCGCGACGACGTGTTCGTCGTGTCCCGGAACGCCTATCAGGGCAGCATCGTCATTTTCGCCCTGTTTGTGGCCATTGTCCTGCTCAACCTCTACCGGCGACGCTTCTGGTGCCGCTATCTGTGCCCCCTCGGCGCGCTCCTCGGCCTGTTCGCCAAACGTTCCGCCCTCCGCCTGCGCCAAGACGCAGATCGGTGCAACGACTGCGGGCGCTGCAACGCCGTGTGCCCGGCCGCCGCCCAGCCCGACCTCGCCGGCGAGTGGCTCCCCACCGAATGCGTCGGCTGCTGGAACTGCGTGGCGGCGTGCAACTTCAACGGCCTGTCCTTCGCCTTCGAGGCGCCGTGGCGCCGGCCCGACGCCGCGGCCGTCGATCTCAGCAAGCGCGCCACCCTCGCGGCCGGCGCCGGCGGCCTCGTGGCCCTCGTGGGATTCCGGCTCACGCCCCAGGCCCAAGGCCGCACCTACAACCCCGCCCTCATCCGGCCCCCGGGCGCCCACGACGAACGGGCCTTTCTGCAACGCTGCATCCAGTGCGGGCTGTGCATGAAGGTGTGCCCCACGGGCGGGCTTCAGCCCGCCGGCCTCGAGGCCTCCGTCGAAGGCTTGTGGACGCCCGTCCTCGTGCCCCGGATCGGCTATTGCGAATACAACTGCACCCTCTGCGGCCAAGTGTGCCCCACCGGCGCCATCCAGGCGCTCGCACTCCCCGAAAAACAGGCCGTCAAGATCGGCCTCGCCACCGTCGACACCACCCGCTGCCTGCCCTACGCCTCCGGCCGGGCCTGCATCGTGTGCGAAGAGCACTGCCCCGTCTCGCCCAAGGCCATCTACTTCGTCGAGGCCGAAGTGCCCGCCGGCCAAGGCCGCACCCGCACCGTCAAGCAGCCCCGCGTCGATCCCGACCGCTGCGTTGGGTGCGGGATCTGCGAGAACAAGTGCCCCTTCGATGACCGCCCCGCCATTCGCGTGACCAGCGCCAACGAAACCCGGCAGCCCGGCAACCAGCCCATTCTGCCCGGCCTCGATCTGCCCGGGCCCGACCACAGCGGAGATGGTGGGAACGGCGCCGATCCGTATGGGGGGGCTTACTGAGTCCCGCCCGGATGCGCCGGCGAGGCACAGCGGGGCCCTTCCGCGGCTGGGGGGCTCGCTATGCTGAAAGGGAGTGGCGGGGGATCAGATGCCGCAGCCGGGAATCTGCTCGGCGGCCAGCCCTTCCTCCTCCGAAGGGGCGTCCATCAGACCGAACATCATGTCCGCCTCGGCCGCCACCGCGCCGCCGATCTTGGCCACGGCACGCACCCGGCAGGCATTGCGCCGAACTTGGCGCATCTCGGACTCGACCACCAACTGATCGCCCGGCACCACCGTCCGCCGGAACTTGGCCCGGTCGATGCCCAGGAAGAAGGCCAGCTTCTTGGGATGGCTCCCGTTCCCCCCGAAGATCAACACGGAACTCACCTGCGCCATCACCTCGATGATGAGTACCCCGGGCATGACGGGCAGATTCGGCCAGTGGCCCTGGAAGAAAGGTTCATTCACGGTGACGTTCTTGATGCCCACCACGTGCTTGAACGGCTCGAACGACAGGATCCGATCCACCAGCAGGAACGGGAACCGGTGGGGGAGCACTTTCATGATCGCGTTCACATCCAACGCCGCCGAACGCACCACCTCGTTCTCTCTTCCGCGCTTGACGCGGGCGTGGCCGTTTCCGTTCAGGAGGCGGCGTTTGATCTGCTTCGAGAAATTCACGTGCATCGCGTGGCCCGACTTCACCCCGATGACGTGGCCCGTCACCGGCCGCCCGAGCAGATACATGTCCCCGAGCAGATCGAGGATCTTGTGCCGCACCGGCTCGTCGGGATACCGCAACTCGTCGTTCAGGATCGACTCATCCCCGATCACGATGGCGTTTTCGAGGCTGCCGCCCTGGATCAGGCCCTGTTCCTGCAGCATCTTCACCTCGCGCAGGAAACAGAAAGTGCGCGCGGGCGCGATCTCCTTCTCGAACACCTCCGGCGTGATCGTATACGAGGCATACTGCGTGCCCACGGCCTTGTGCGCGTAGGCGATCGTCATCGTCATCCGCAGATCATCCGACGGCAGCACGCTCAGCGTCACGTCGTCGTTCTTGTAATAGACCGGCTCCTCGATCTTGATGAAGCGGCGCTCCGCCTCCTGCTCCACGACCCCCGCGCGTCGCAGCGTCTGCATGAAGGGCAGCGCGCTTCCGTCGCCCACCGGCGTCTCGTTCGCGTCCACCTCGATATCGAGGTTGTCGATGCCCATCCCCGCGATGGCCGCGAGCACGTGCTCCACCGTGTGAACCTTCACGCCGTTCAGCCCGATCGTGGTGCCGCGCGACACGTCCACCACGTGGTCGATATCGGCCTTCACGCGGGGCCGGTTCGGCAGATCCACGCGGCAGAACGTGACCCCGCTGTTGGGCGGGGCCGCTTTGAACGTGATGGTGGTCAGATTGCCTGTATGGAGGCCGATCCCCGAGAAGGAGGCCTCCCTAGCTATCGTCTTCTGCTTCTGCATTCGGTTTACCTTCCAGTTTCGCGATCCGTCGTTCCAGGACCCTGATGTACCGCAAGGTATCCGGAAGCTGCCGCAACGCCGCGTACATCCGTTTCGCGCGCGTATGCTCGACAGCAGGATAGCCAAACACCTTCTGGCCCGGCTTGATCGATTTCGAGACTCCGCTGTATGCCCCGATGGAGGCGCCATCGCCCACCTCGAGGTGGCCCGCCAACCCGACCCCTCCGGCTATCGTTACCCGATCGCCGATGATCGTGCTTCCGCTCACGCCGGCCTTCCCGCAGATGATTGTCTGTTCACCCACCCGGGTATTGTGTCCGATTTGGACTATATTGTCAATTTTCGTACCCTCGCCAATCGTTGTCTCGCCGAAGGTCGCCCGGTCCACCGTCGTGTTCGCCCCAATCTCTACATCGTCCCCGATCACCACCGTACCAACCTGCGGGATCTTTGTCTGCCTCCCGCCGACCACGGCGAAACCGAACCCGTCGGCGCCGATCACGGCCCCCGGGTGGATGATGCATCGATCGCCGATGCGCACCGAGTCGCAGATCGTCACATTCGGATAGATCAGGCAATCCGCACCCAGCGCCGCGCCCGTCCCTACGTACGCGCCCGCATACACCACCGTGCGGTCGCCTAGGACACAGCCATCCTCCAGGCACACGTGCGCGCCCAAGGCCACACCCTCCCCGAGCCGGACATCCTCCCCGATGACGGCCGTCGGGTGAATGCCCCGCGGATGCCGCACCGTGGCCTGCTGAATCCAGTGCAGCAGCACCCCCACGGCCTGATACGGGTCGGGAACCTGGATCAGGGTCTTCCCGCCCTCGGTGACCCCCGCATAGACGATGACCGCAGCAGCCTGGGTGGTCTTGAGGAAGCCCGTGTACCGCGGGTCGGCGAGAAAGGTCAGTTCACCCGCACCGGCTTCCCGGATCCCGTTGAGGCCCGTAATGGGAACCGTCCGATCCCCGATAACCGTCCCTCCCACGAGGTCGGCTATCTCACCCACAGTGCTCTTCATTCACTGGATCCGATATCGCTGGGCCGTGTCCGGCCTTACTTGCTTCCGTTCAGCCGCTCGATCACCTTGCTCGTGATCTCGATCGTCGTGCTGTAATAAAGGACATCCGTTCCGCTCTTCGGATCCCCTTCCAGAATCAGGTGATAATTCTCTTCGCTGCCGATCTCGGCTACGGCCAGGTCGATCTCATCGCGGCTCTTCTTGATCAACCGCGCATGCTGCCGGTCGATCTCGTCCTGCATCCGCTTGTACTCCTCGCGGTACGTCCGATACAGCGCCTCGATCTCCTCCTCGAGGGCCTCCTTCTCCTCCGCGGGCATGGTGGCTTCGTTGTCCTCGTATACCTTCTTCTTCGCCAGCACATCCTCGGACAACTTGTCGATATCCACCTGCCGCGCGTCCACGTCCGCCTGCAGGTCTTCCAGGGCCTTCTGGGCCCGATCATAGCCGTCGAACGCCTTCTTGCGGTCGACCACCCCTATCTTGTACTGGCCGGCCGGCGCCGCCGCCTCCTGGGCCGAGGTCACCTCCGAGCAAACGAAAACACCCGCCACGCTCGCCACGAGCGCTGCGACCGTCACCCAACCTGTTACGTATACACGATGTTTCACGGCGTGCAGCCCCTTCCTCCTTGTGTGTACAGAGCCACCTCCGGCCGGGGCACAGGCTGCCGGGCCTCGATGCACGCGCCGCTCCTTGCCGACGGCACGGCACCGCCCTGCGTACAGCCTCGCTGAACCCCAGGCAACGGAAAGGCGAAGTATACCATTCTCCCCAACACCGGCGCAACC
>JAFGTL010000086.1 GCA_016934125.1 Candidatus Hydrogenedentota bacterium | reverse complement strand
GGTGAACCGGATCGGGAGATGCACGATATGGGCAGGATGAATCGACGGGATTTTCTGCGGCGCTCGGCCGGAACGATGGCGGGCACGCTCACGCTGCCGGGGCTCGCGGCGGGCGCGGCGCCGGGCAAGCCGGTTGCGGCGACGGTGGTCACTCTCGGGAAAACGGGGATCAAGACCTCGTTGCTCGGCATGGGCACGGGCATGCACGGGTGGGATCACGAGTCGGATCTCACGCGGAAGGGCCCGGAAGTGACGCGGGGCGTATTTCAGCATGCGTGGGATCGGGGCCTGCGGTACTTCGACTTAGCGGACATGTACGGCTCGCACAAGTACATGAAAGAGCTGATGCATAACGGGGCGAAGCGCGAGGAGGCCATGATCCTGACCAAGGCCCATTCGCGCGACCCCGAGATCGTACGGAAGGATCTCGATCGGTTCCGCCAGGAACTCGACACGGATTACGTGGACATTGTGCTGATCCATTGCCTGAGCGACCGCGATCTGCCGAACTGGACGGAGAAGCTGCGGCCCTGCATGGACGTGCTCGCCGAGGCGAAGGAGAAGGGCATCATCCGGGCGCACGGCTGTTCGTGCCACAATCTGGACACGCTGAAGGAGGCCGCGGCCTGCGACTGGGTGGAGGTGATGCTGTCGCGCATCAACCCCTTCGGCGCCAAGATGGACGGCACGCCCGAGGAGGTGGTGCCCGTGCTGAAGCAGGCCCACGCGGCCGGTAAGGGCATGCTGGGCATGAAGATCGTGGGCGAAGGCACGCTCACGGACAAGATCCCCGAGTCCATGAAATTCGTGCTCGGCCTCGGCTGCATCCATGCGATGACGATCGGGTTCCTGTCCATTGAGGAAATCGACGGGGCCATCGCCCATCTCGATGCGGCCGCGGCCGAGGCGTGATCTGGCGAATTCGGGGGACACGCAGTCGCGCCGAGGCCGCGCTTGATGCATGTCCCCCGAATTCTGACGCTTGATCCGGGGGGGATTCGGGGGTATCGTAGGCGCGCGGGAACTTTCGGCCGGAAACGGCCATTCAGAGATAATGGGAAGTTACCGCGCCGCAGCGGTATGCGGGCCGGGGCCGGCAGACGGGGTTGGCACCACAAGGAAGGGACAATCGATGCGACGTGCGTTCGCGATAGTCATAATCCTGGGATTGACGCTGTGCGCCTGCGAGACGGTGCAGTGGCCGCCGTGGCAGCCCAAGGTGCCGCCGCCGCCGCCCGAACTCGCCGAAGACCTCGAACAGGAGGCCGCGCCACCGGCCGAGCCGGCCGCCGTGCCCGAGGAAGGCCTGCAACTCGCGTCAGACCAACGATTTCCGGACGTGCCCCTGCCCGTAGACATCAAGGAGAGCGAGAAGACATACGTCTATCAGTCGTCCGCGTTGCGGATCGGGCGGATGGTGTATTCAAGCCGGGCCACGGTGAATCAGTTAGCCCAGTTCTACATTCGCGAGTGTCCCGCGGCGGATTGGGAACTGAAGACGCTGGTTCAGGCCGAGGGGGCTGAACTGAAGTTCACGAAAGGCGCCGAGCAGTTGATCGTCCGCATCCGCGACCTCGGCGTCACCCGGGGCCGCGAATTCGAGTTGCACCTCACCCCGGCGGAGTCGGGGCAATGAGACGGCACGCCCTGCCGCCCATGCTTCTGATGCCCTTCCTGCTTCTCGCGGGTTGCCGCCACGAGATCCCCGTCGAGATCCCCGGCGTCACCGGCCCGCGGCTCACCGACGAGGAACAGATCCGCGCCGTGCTGAACGATGTGCAGCGGGGCATGGAGGCGCAGCGCATCTACAAGGTCCTCGCCCACGTATCGCGCGGCTACCGCGACGCCGAGGGCCGCGATTACGAGGCCATGCAGGAATACCTGAACACCTTGTTCAAGCGGTACCGCGAACTCAAGATCGTGCGGGTGCGGCCGGAGGTGTTCGTCGACGGGCGCCGGGCGCGCGCGGTCGAGACCTTCGGCACCGTGGCCACGCCGCTCAACCCGGACGACCGCCAGCTTCAGTTGCAGGGGCAGGTGGACGTGTATCTCGAGAAGACGGGCGACACCTGGCAGATCACCGAATGGGGGAGCGTCCGGTAGGGGCCGGCCCTCCCCGGGCAGGACGACTTGGCGCGCTGAAGAAGGCGCAACGTCCTGCCTACACGCCCAAGGGGCGCCCGGACATCGGCCCGGGGCCAGCCGCCGCCCCGCCCCTCACGTGATCGCTGCACTTTGATGCCTTCCTCATGTATAATCGGGGCCTCTGATTCCCGAAACCGAACCAGCGGGCCTTCATAGGCTGCATCACCGTGTGGAGCGAGCAAGAGGAATGGCACTCGATAAGCGGAAGAAGAAAACGACGCACGAGGAGTTGCTCGAACAAGGCGGCGATCTCGATACGCTCACCAAGAGCATCCAGGAGAACCCCGTCGCGTACGGCATCGCCCTCGTCTTCATCATGGCCGTGGTCGCGGCGGGCCTGCTCTACCGGGCCCATTCGGTTGCGCGCGATACGGATCTGGCCACCGAATACGCCCAGGCTCTCGAGAACGAGGAGGACGAGGCCGTCGTCGCGGCACTCGAGCCCGTCGCCGAGTCCCGCGGCACCATCACCCCGCACGCCGTGTATATGCTCGGCGAGGCCGCCTTCCGCTCGAACGACTACGACAAGGCCCGCGCCGCCTTCGAGCGGGTTCGCCTCGAGTTTCCCGACTCGGATTTCGTCCCCGATGCCGTCGAAGGGCTCGGGTTCATCGCCGAGGCCCAAGGCGATACGCAGACGGCCCTGGATCGATACCGCGAGATCCTCGATAACTGGCCGGGCTCGTTCACGGCGCGCCGGCAGCAGTTGAACATCGGCCGCGTGCTCGAAGGACTCGGCAACGCCGCCGACGCCGTGGTCGCCTATCGCGAGCAGGTGAGCGCCTTTCCGGAATCGCACGTGGCCGAGCAGGCCCGCGAGGCGCTCGATCGGCTGAACCGCGCTCATCCGGAGCTGTTCGAGCCGCCGGCCGTCGCAGAGGCCCCGCCTGCCGCCGAGGCCGATGCGGCCGCCTCACAACCGGGCGACGCCGAGGAGCCGCCCCAACTGAAGCTGAGCCTGCCGGATGCCGGTGCGGCCGGGGACACGGCCGGGGAGCCGGAGTCAGACGCGGACGCGCAGTAGCCGTCATCAAGGCCGTCCGCGGGAAGGGAGGGCCAACATGGTGCGCATGATGGCATGGGCAACGGGCGTCGTTCTTGTGACGGCGCTGGGCGCGGGCGCGGGCCCGGGCGCAGGCTCCGAGGAGGCGCCGCCCCCGCTCAAACCGCCGAAGCACGGCGTCTACGTCGTGGCCCATCGCGGGGCCCACGAGGGGATTCCCGAAAACACGCTGGCCGCTTACCGCCAAGCGATTGAACTCGGCGTCGATTTCGTCGAGATCGATCTGCGCCTCACCCGGGACGGCGAGTACGTGAGCGTCCACAACAGCACCGTGGACGACTACGTCACGGGCGGCCTCACG
>JAFGTL010000008.1 GCA_016934125.1 Candidatus Hydrogenedentota bacterium | reverse complement strand
TTCGATGCCCCAGCCCTGCTCCGGGGCCACTTGGGGGAGGAACAGGGCGGTTCGGGCGCTCTTTTCGAGCACGATGCCGTGCCGGCCCAGGACGATGTCCTCGTAGGAGGGCACCGGGGTGGGCGCATCCGCGTAGGCGGAGATCTCGAACTCGAGTTCGGGTTCCTCCTCGGCCTCGACGGGCGGGAACCGGGTGTCGTTGAAGGCGGCGTTCAGCGCCTGCGCCATCACCGCCTCGTAGACGGGGCGCCGCGGGATGATCTCGCCGATGCAGCCGCGGAGCCGGCCCCCTTTGTGAAGCGTGACAAACGCGCCCATGGTGCGCTCCATGCCGGGCGTGATCTCGATGCCGAGCTGCTGGGGGGTCGGCACGCGCTGATGCTCGAGGTAGTAGGCTACGGTGGCGCGGGCGAGTTTGAGGAGCCGCTCCTTGTCTTCTTTCGCGAGAGCCGCGCCCGACGAGACGTCTGAGGAATCCATAGCAACCCGTTCTCCTTTCGTCCAGGTGCCGGTGAAGGCGATGCTGAGATAGCTGACCGACTCCGTGAAGTCGCCCGTGAGGGCGCCCGATGTGTCGTAATGCAGGAGGTGGGCGGCCGTGTCCGGCGGCGAACCGGGCTGCTGCGAGAGCATGGATAGCAGCACCGCGATGGGGCACCGCCCGCACACCGTCGTTCCCGTGTCGGCCACGTGCCGGAACAGGGCCTCGGGATCCTTGGCGCAGATGGCCTCGAACGAGGCCCTATCGAGCGCTTCGAGTTGCTCCTGGACGTTGTCCCGGAATGGGACGTACTCGAACCGGGGCCCATAGTGCGTGAAATCGCTGCTCACAACAACGAGTGTGCCGGGATCGATGAGGCCGAGGAGGATCCGGCCCATGGTGCGGGCGGTTTCGAGATCCAACTGGCCCACGACGATGGGCACGAGCCGGAACTCGTCCAGCGCCATCTGCAGCAGGGGCACCTCGATCTGCACGCTGTGTTCGCGCGAATGGGCTTCGGGGAAGGACATGAACTCGGGATATTGCTCGAGGGCTTCCATGAACGCCACGTCGAGGGGCACCTCGCCGAAAGGCGTCTCGTAATGGGTGGCGTCGGGCAGGCTGGCCCGGTTCACCATGCGCACATTGTGCGTCGGCCCGAGCACGACCACCCGCGCGTAGCGCGCGCCGGCGATCTGCTTGATGCCGTATGCGGCCGTCTGCCCCGACCACCGGTATCCGGCGTGGGGGAGCACGAGCGCGCAGATCGGCCCGAGCGATTCGCCTTCCGCGTTGTCGAGGTATCCCTGCAGTTCGGCCCGCAGCCGGCCGGCATCGGCGTCATACCATCGCCCGGCGAGAGAGGAGGTGAGCACCTTCTTCGGGATCTCGGCCTCAGGCGGGGGCGCGGGTAGGGGCAACTCAGGCTCGATCCGCGGCTCGACGGGTGGCCTGCGGAAGTGCACAAACGCCAGCCCGGCCGCCACGGCGACACAGCAGGCCCCTGCGATAAGATAGAGGTGGATACGGCGAACGCTTCCTCGAGGGGATGCGCTCGAACGGGGATGCGGCACCACGCGACGCCCTCCCTTCTCCGGCCGCCGCCTATCTGTTCCTGCCCGCCTCTCCGGCAGCCGGCACGTCTAGCATATACCCGCGGGTGGCGCTTTGAAAAGAGCCGCCGTCAACTGCCCCCGAGTTCGGTGTCCACGGCCACGGGCTCCGCGGCCGGTTCGCCCTCCTGCACGTCGACGGATTCGATGCTCAGCATCCGGCGCACGTCGTCGAGGGCCGGTTCGAGGGCGTCGAGGGCCGCCCGGGGGCCGAGCACCGTCACCCGCTGCACGGGGGCCTTGATGCTCAGGTTGGCCTCCGCCTTGGCCTTGCGCACCGCCTCGATTACGGCCAGCGCCACGGCGTAGGTGTGGGCCGCGGCAGGCGCGGGGATCGCGGCGAACTCGTCGAGCGCCGGCCACGGGCTTTGGTGCACGGACGCGGACATGCCGGCGTCTTCGTGGTAGCACCAGTGCCAGATCTCCTCACACAGGAACGGGAGGAACGGTGCCAGCATGCGCACCACGGCCCGGTGCACGAGCCGGAGGGCCGCGAGGGCCGACAACCGGCCCTCGGTGAGCTCTTCCTCATAGGTTCGGGGCTTGGCCAGTTCGAGGAAGTTGTCGCAGAACGTGCGCCAGAAGAAATCCTCGATCAGGGAGAAGGCCTGGGCGTAGTCGAAGGCCTCCAATGCGGCCGTCGCGCGCTCGATAAGGGGCCGCAACTCCTCGATCACCGCCCGATCGGTTTCGGCGGTGACAGCGGCGGCATCGAGCCGGGCCGGATCGACGTCGCCGAACCGGCCGATAACGAACTTGCTCGCGTTGAACAGTTTCGTGCAGAGGCGTTTGCCGACCTTGAAGATCTGCTCGTCGTAGGCGGTGTCGACGCCGAGCCGGGCCCGGGCGGCCCAATAGCGGACGCAATCGGCGCCGAACTGATCCACGATGGGCTCCGGTGTAACCACATTGCCCTGACTTTTTGACATTTTCTTGCGATCGGGATCGAGCACCCAGCCGCTGATGACGACGTTCTTCCACGGAATTTGGTTTTCGTGCAGGTATGCCTTCACGATGGTGTAGAAGGCCCAGGTTCGGATGATCTCGTGGCTCTGGGGCCGGATATCCATGGGGAACAGGCGGCCGTGCCGCTCCTTGTCCTCCACCCACCGGGTGGCGATTTGCGGGGTGAGCGAGCTGGTGGCCCAGGTGTCGAGCACGTCCGGATCGCCCGTGAAGCCGCCGGGCACATCGCGCTGGGCCTCCGTGTAACCGTCCGGCACATCATCGAGGGGATCCACGGGGAGCCGATCGCGGCTCGGGAGGATAGGCTCGTCGTAGAGCACCTCGCCGTGCTCGTCGAGCTTATACCACACGGGCACGGGCACGCCGAAGAATCGCTGCCGGCTCAGGCACCAGTCCTGGTTGAGGCCCTCCACCCACGAGGTGTAGCGCGAGCCCATGAACGCGGGATGCCACTCGATCTTGCGGCCCTGCTCGATGAGGGCTTCCTTCTTGTCCATGATGCGCGTATACCACTGGCGCGTCGGGATGAGTTCGAGGGGCCGATCGCCCTTCTCGAAGAACCGCACCGTGTGCGCGATCTCCTCGCGGGGCCGATCCACCACGCCGTCCGCAGCCTCGGCGATCTCGGCGATCACCCGCTGGGCCTTGCGCACGTAGAGCCCCTGGATCTTGCCGTATACCTCGTTGGCCGCATCCGGATCGCGGCTCTCCCAGCCCGGCTCGCCGAACGTGACGGGCACGAGGCATCCGTCCCGGCCGACCACCTGCCGGAGCGGCAGGTTGAACGTGCGCCACCACTCGACGTCCGTCTGATCGCCGAAGGTGCACACCATGACGATGCCCGTGCCCTTCTCGGGATCCGCCTGGGGATCGGGCATGATGGGCACGGGAACCTTGAAGAGCGGCGTGACGGCGTTCTTGCCGAACAGGGGTTTGTAGCGCTCGTCGTCGGGGTGGGCCAGCACCGCCACACAGGCCGGCAACAGCTCGGGCCGCGTCGTGGCGATCACGACATAGTCCCGATCGCCGTCTTCGACGCCGAACCGGAGGTAATGGAACGCGCCCGCCACCTCCTTGTCGGCCACCTCGGCCTGGGCGATGGCGGTTTTGAAGTCCACGTCCCACATCACGGGCGTTTCGGCCTGGAAACACAGGCCTTTTTCGAGCAAATCGAGGAAACTGGTTTGCGAGGTGCGCTGGCAGTGCTCGTCGATGGTGGCGTATTCCTGGCTCCAGTCGTAGGACAGGCCGAGCCGCGTCCACAGGTGCCGGAAGGCTTCCTCATCCTCCGGGGTGACTACATTTCACAGATCGATGAAGTTCCGGCGGCTGATGGGCAGCGGATCGCCCTTCGTGCCCCGTTCCCGCGAGAACTCGGGATCGTAATGAAGATGGGCCTCGCATTTGACGTTGTACAGGTTCTGGACGCGGCGTTCCGTGGGCAACCCGTTGTCATCCCAGCCGATGGGGAAGAAGATATTCTTGCCCCGCATCCGCTGGAACCGCACGATGAAGTCCTGGTGCGAATAGCTGAACAAGTGGCCCATGTGGAGCGAGCCGCTCACCGTCGGCGGGGGCGTGTCCACCACAAACGTCTCATCGCGGCCGCGGGAGGGATCCCATGCATAGAGATCGCCCTCGGCCCAGTCGGCCATCCACCGTTCTTCCGTATCGTGAGGCTTGTACTTGTTGGGCAGTTCCATCATTCACTCCTGCTCAGCGTAACCCGGGCTGCAACCGGCACCCCGCGCCGCAGCGCAATCGTCCGGTAAAAGGCGTCATCCAGAGGGAGAAGAACCCCCGTCCACACAGGCCGGCAGTATACCAAACCCGTTCACAGCGATTCGACCACGCCGCGCTGGAGAGGGTGCATCCGAGGCTCAGCCGTCCCGCCGGGGGGATCATGTGATCCTGAAGTTGCCCAGGTCGTACCGCGCCAGGATCGGGTCTTCGAGAAAACAGGCGGGGACGCCGTTCTGTGTGAGGAACGTTGCCACGTCCCGCACGGCCCATTTCTCGGTGTTGTAGTGCGTGCCGCCGATCAGGTTCACCCGTGCGTCGCGGGCAGCTTGACGAAACTCCTCGTTCCCCTTCTGGGCTCTGGCCCACCGATGCACGGCGGTGCCGGTCACGTACGTGGTGCAACCGGCTTCAATTGCTGCCTTCAGTATCTCCATCTGATCGCCGCCGCCGGCAACGACGGCAGTCAGTCCGAGTCTGCCGCCGTTGTCGAACAGGTCAACGGAATCAAGGCTCAGGACATGGCCCACTGCGGCACCGACGCCACCGAGAGAATCCGCTTCCATCCTCCCCAGAATGCCAAGGTGTCCACCGCAAGCCGGAAAGAACGGCTTTGCATGAGACAACCCAATTCGCTGGGCAAGGCTCTTGGACACGCTTATGCCCCGGCCAACGTCAAGCGGTGCATGGATGGCATAGACCGCGATATGACGCGCATCAAGTTCCTGAATAAGCGTGTCGTCAGTCTTGGATAGGCCTCGCTCGTCCTCATGATAATCAAACGGATGGTGAGTGAAGATAAGGCTTGGCCCGTCTACCAACTTCAGAACCTGCCTGAGGGTCTCCGTCGTCGTGAACGTGACGCAATACGTCATGTCTACCGAATCGGCGAAATCGAAAAGCAGCCCTGTCTTGCGCTCGTGGAAGGCGGGGAGGACGCGGGCACGGCCGAAGTCTGAGAGGGCATGTTTCGTCATTTCCGGATCAGCGGTTTCTTCAATCCGGAATTCTCGGTCGAGGATTCTGGCTATGTCGCATGTTCTCATGTGTCGTTGTCTCCACAGCCAACGCTCGGCAGCAGCGGCGCCGCTCACACGTACTTGGTGACGGCGATGTCGTCTACCCCAATTGGCGTGTCTACAGAGCCCTCACGACCGTCAAGTGCAGCAGCATTGTATCACGTGAAGGATGGACGGGAGCGGGCTCGATTCCCGCCGCCGGAAACGGTGGGCTATTCTCGCCCGTCCCTTCGGGAGGCTTTGTCCCGGACGCCTCCTCTGGGACGCTCGCTGTGCGCGGCTCGGCGTCCTCCGCGGCTCTGCGTTTATCTTTCCCTTCTTGCGCACGCTCTGTGCGCCCGCTCCGTGATCCCCGTGGCTCCGTGTGCGGCATCCTCTCTCATTCCTCACACGGACACACAGGCACAGAGCCGGAGACCCCATACACCCCGGAGGGCCCTCAGGCTTACACTCGGGAACGGCCCGGAGCGCGTGTGCCAAAAGTGTGCCATTTGGGGTTTGGAGGGCATGAAAAAGGACTCACGAGTGCTCG
>JAFGTL010000085.1 GCA_016934125.1 Candidatus Hydrogenedentota bacterium | reverse complement strand
GTCCTCGCAGAATCCGTTGTTCCGCATTCGCACGCCGAACGCCGGGTTGAGCCATTGCACGGCAAAATGGGGGTACCGGAACCCGCCGAACGGCGGATGATAAGAGCGGTCCACAGGGCCGACGACGGATTCCGCCTCAAGCTTGGGCACGTGTGTGTGGTCGGGCGTCAGGAACCGCACGCCGCAGTAGTCCTCGAGAAATGAATAGACGCCGTATAGCGTTCCACGGGGCCGGCCGCCGGCGATGGCGATGTTGGCGTCGCGGATGACGATGCGCAAGTCTTCCGGGCCGAACCCATCGACCCGAAAGCCGACGCGACTCGCCCGCATGGGCAGGCTCTCGCCGATGAATACGTGGCGGCCGGGGCGATCGATCTTCCCGACGATGGGCAGCTCGATGCCTGCGGCCTGACGGAACAGCCCCTGGAACTCGTCCGCGGCATAGCGCTCGGCAGGTATGGCGTCTTCCGCCACAACGATGTCCCATCCGTTCAGCCGCGCCAGATCGACCCCTTCGGGCCCCTCGGCTCCAAGGGCCTGCCAGGCCAACAGGCACGCACACGCCGTCGCCATTCTCTTCATTCGGCTGTCGCCTCCAAGTGGGCAGAATGTCTATTCGCCCGGTTCGATACGGATTTCCGCCCACACGATTTCCTGCGGCGCCCCGGGCCCCGAGAGGATGACCTCGACCACGTTGTAGCCCCGGTTCATGTGTTGCGGGGCCACCCCGAAAAGCAACTCCCGTTTGATGTCAAATTCATCCCAAACGCACAACTCGCCTCGGGGCAGCCCCTCGGCCTCGACGGCCTCGCAGACATGGCCGTTGACGCGCGCCTTGAACCGGGCCCCCTCGACCCCCGGCTTGTCCGACAGTCCGATCCGGATCACGGCGCGCCCTGAAGTGGGGGCCGGGCCGGTATGGATCCGGAATTGCGCGGGCCGGGTGCCTTCCAGGGCGGCGGGCAGAATGCAGGCCACCGGCACGCCCGGCGGCACCGCGTCGTCGAAGGTCACAACGTGACGGCGCGGCTTGCCGAGAATGGCCTTGAGGTCCGCACCGTCGTTGAGAAATTCCATGAAGCTGGCCGTCGTCCACACGGGCTCGGGGGCGGGACTCGGGAAGAAGTAGTTAAACAAATAGACATGGTCCGCGCCGCGGTCAACGAGGGACGCGACTTGACCGCGCGACGTTTCAAGGTCATTGTACGTGCAATGGGCGGCCACGTAGCGGTTGTGCAATCGGACCTCGATGCCGGGCGCGAGGACCACCTGGTCCAGAGCCGGGCCCAGCAATTCGCGCCAAAGCTCAATGGGCATGTCTGTGTTCGTCGTGAACCAGAACGGCGTCGGCACGAGCATGTCGATCAATCCCCGCTTGGCCCACGCGATTCCGTCCAGCCCGAGTCCCCGGGCATGCTGCGGGTCCGACGGGACACGCGCGGCGATCTTGACGGGGTGGCCCCGGCGCTTCGCCCAGTCCCCCGTCAACTCCCGGATCTCGCCCATGTACTCGGTGAGTATCGCCCCGCCTTCCTTCTCGCGTCCCGGCGCAAAGTGGGCCCAGAACCGCATCCAGTCGAGCTCGATGCCGTCCACGTCGTAGCGTTCCAGCAGTTCGCGAATCAGTAGCATGTGGTAGTCGCGGACCGCTGGGTGGGCGAAATCGAAGGCGCGTTCCGCGCAGCGGTCGGCCGTGAAGTGGTCGTCGTCGATGGAGCTTGGCACGCGCCAATACTCGGGATGCTCCCGCCAGAACGTGCTGTTCATGGGATGGTCCAGGATATGCACCGTGTGCAGGTCGTTCATGCGCATCGTGACCCACGGCGAGATCCCTTTCTCGCGGCACCGGTCGACCCAGGCGCCAATGGGATCGAGCCCTTGCTCCTCAAGCCGCACCAGCCTCCGGTTGATCTGCCGGTTGGCTTCGCGGAGTTCCTCGGGCAACTCGTTCTCGTCCACATCCATGTACGAATCCCACACCTTGCTCCGGAAAACCGTTCGCTGGCCACTCGTATTGATGAAGAGGTAGGCCACCTCCGTGCCCGCGAAATCGTCGACAAACGATTGAAGCCCTTCGAGCGTCATATCGTCCATGCCGTGCGCAACGAAGAAATTCGTACAATCCGTGTTGAGGACAAGTTGGGGCGCGTGTTCGCCCGGCGGTGATGCCGCATGTTCGTGCATGGCCTTCTGCAGCTCCTCTTTGTTCCCGCGGCCGTCGATGTAGTCCGCCTCCCAGAACAGGATCTGGCGGGCGCCCAGCCGTTTGGCCAGCGCGAAATCGTCGAGGAAGCCCTGGGTGGACGTCGGCACCCAGCCGTAAAACCACACGTCGACCTTGCCCTCGGTTTCCTCTTCGAGGGCCTGGTATGCGCGCTCCGGGCCGCCCCCGTTCATGTAGTAGCCCGCCGCGACGGCCGAGTCGATGAGGCCCTCGCGCGCCCACGCGGACACGTCGAGCAGCATGCCGCGCAGGTTGCCGTCGATCTTGTTCTTGTGCCCGCGATAGCCCCAGGGATGCATCACCATGACGGCGATGGGCATGCCGGGCTTCTGCACGTTCACCCGGTTCCGCACTTCGCGCATGAACTCGGTGTGGGGGCGCGCGCGGAACCGCACCCATCGCTCGTCCCCGTTCGGGAGGGTGCGCGGATCCTCGCCGTACTCCTCGATGAAGCCCGCCACCAGCGGCTCTTCATAGCCCCGATCGGCCACGCCCTCGGGATCGTTCTGGGGATCGTCGCGGACATCGCCGGTGCGGATCCAATCGAGGAACAGGCCGTCCACAGCGTAATTCGCGAGGATTTCGTCGACAATGGCCAGTTTGTACGCCATCACTTCGGGGAAGGCGAAGCTCAGTTGGCTGTGATAGAACGTGCCGTCCCGTTTGCGCCAGCGCGCCTCGGGATGGGCGATGGCGAACCGGCTCCGGATGCCCCAGCCGTGATCGTCCTCGTTGATGGACAGCCAGGCGTGCACCTCGATGCCGATCGAGTGGCCGTAGCGGACGGCCTCGGCCAGCGTGTCGAAGCTGGCATACTCGAGGCTTTCGACCTTCGCCATCAGCGCTTCGCGATCCTCGGCGGACATGTTTCCCGTGAACGCCGCCGTCAGCGCCTTGTCCTCCGGGCTGACGGGCCGGTAGAAGCAGTCGTCCTCCCACTTGCCCTGCGGATCCATCAGCGCGCTCTTGTACAGCGAGCGCCCGCCGTCCAGGGCGCGCCAGTACACGCGCGTCCATCCGGCCGCTTTACACGCGTCGAGCATGTGGCGGACGCCCTCCGGCCCCCAGGCCACGCCCTCGCGCAGCATCCAGTCGGGATGTGTGGCCGGCGCACTCAGGATGAGGCGCTCAGCGGGCTCCTCTTGATCCGCCGCGGGCGCGGCTTCCTCTGCGGCGGCGGATCCCGCCAGGAACGCGAGCATGACGCCGGCCCGTGCCAGCGTCCCGATCGGGTTACATCGTGCTTGTTTCATGCTGAACCTCGCTCCTTGCCATGTGAAATGGGATCCAGGGCCTCCGAATCGCTATTGGGCCGGCGCCGATACGCGGAGCCGCACCGTCTCGCCCGCTTTCACCGACACCTCGAGCCCGTTGTGAAGCTGGCGTCCGGTGTAGACGGCCTGTTTCCCCGCGTCGGGCCATGCCACCGTATACGTGCCGTCCGGTTCGACGGTGAACCATTCGGGCAGCGTGTTCATGCGCGGCCAGTCTTTCTCGAACCCCAAATACACGCGGTGCCGGGGGATATCGAACTCGAGCACGCCGCGGTAGTCGTCCTTGGCGCGGACAACGAGGGCGATGCCGCCTTCTTCCGCGGCCGCGCCCACTTCGAGACCCTGCTGCCAGGGGCGCGCGATGACGCCCTGGGCGTGCATGAGCGAGTGCATGAGCACCGTACGCACGCCATTGGACTGGAGCTTCATGGTGCCCCAGAGTTCGCCGTTCTCGAGGCGCGACGGGTGATCGACGAGGTTGTTCTTCGCCTCTTGATCCACCCAG
>JAFGTL010000084.1 GCA_016934125.1 Candidatus Hydrogenedentota bacterium | reverse complement strand
GTGCGGCGTAGCCGATTCCGAGGCGGGGGTGATCGCGGTGAAGGCGCCGGAGCTGTTGCCGCCGGGTGGTGACGTGACGGGGACGCTGCGCCATGAGTTGGTGCACGTGCTGTTGGCGCGAAACGTGCGGATCGATCGCATGCCCCGGTGGCTGAACGAGGGTATCGCGATGACGCAGGCGCGGGAATACCGCTGGGAGAGCGGATTCCGGGTGGCGCAGATGTACTTCCAGAACCGGCTGCTCACGTACGATGCCCTGGAGTTGTCGTTTCTCGAGCCCGGCCGGGAGATGGAGTTCGGCGACGCGTATGCCCAGGCCCTGTCCATGACGCGGTTTCTGAAGGATGAACTGGGCGAGGAGCGGTTCTGGCGGGTGGTATCCGGGCTGAACACGGCCACGTTCCCGGAGGCGCTCGAGCAGCACGGCTCGATGTCGCTCGAGGAATTGTCCGAGGCGTGGCGCGGCTCGCTGTGGCAAGTTGCCCTCGTGTTTTCGATTGTGTCAGGATTCAGCATCTTCCAGGTGATGGCTGTACTCACGATCATGGCCTACCTGCGCAAACGGAGACAGGGCCGGTTGCGCATGCGGCGGTGGGAAGAGGAAGATGCGGAGGATGATCGGTTCCCGCCGTTCATGACGGTGCGGGAACTGGAGGATCAGGACGGCCCCTACCCTTGGGAAGAGGATGAGGACGGAGGGTATCTATGAGCAGTAGTCAGGGCACGCGGATCGCCGTGGTGGGCGCGAGCGGGATTGGAAAGCACCACGCCAAGTGGTGGGCGCTCGAGGGCGCGGAGGTTTGCGCGTTCGTGGGCACGTCCGAGGAATCCGTCGGGCGGGCGCGGGAAGGGTTGCAGGGCCTGTTCGACTTCACCGGACGGGGATACACCGATCTGGATGAGATGCTCGAGCGGGAACGGCCCGATATTGTCGATGTCTGCTCGCCGCCCCGGTGGCATTTCGCCCACGCGGCCAAGGCCATCGACGCGGGTTGCCACGTCCTGTGCGAGAAGCCGCTCGTCTACGATCCGGCCCTGTCGCGGGAGGAACTGCTGGCGCAGGCGCGCGATTTGGTGACGCGGGCGGAGCACGCCGGGAAGCGGTTCGGGGTGTGCACGCAGTACGTCGTGTGCGCGCGCATGGTGCGCAACATCTGGAAGCAGTCGCGCAGCGATCGGATGGCCTCGAAATACCGCGTTCACTTGGCGTCGCCGGCCAAGGGCCGCGAGCCCGATCCGGCCCGGGTGTGGGTGGATCTCGGGCCGCATCCCATCAGCGGGTTGCAGGAGCTGTCCCACGACGGCGAGATCCTGTGGGACACGGTGCGCACGGAGTTCTCGGGCTACAACGCGATTGCGCGGTTCACGGCGAAGCGCGTCACCGGCGAGCCGATCGAGTGCGAGTTGATCACGGGCAACACCACCGAGCCGCCGCCCCATGTACGGGAGGTGACGCTGGACGACTGCACCTTTGTCATCGGCGGCGAGAATGACGCCGACGGCGTCTATTGCGCCCGGATCGATACGGAAGAAGGGGCCCACGTCGAGCCGGACTTCATGCGGGTGCTGATTGGCGAGTTCCTGGCGGGCGAGCCGGCCGCGGATGGGAACGCGGGGATCATCAATCTCGACTGGCTGCTGCGGATCCTCGAGATTGCCCGGGAGCAGAACTGAAAGCCGCATGCGGCGCGGATGGCTGAGGCCGTTTGACGAGGGCGGCACGCTGCGCCGGTGCGGACGGGTGGACAGGTTGATGGTTCCGGCCGATGCGTCAGAGTTCCGCACACGCCCGGGCTGCGGGCAGCCCTTGGGGGCCGTGGTGGATGATGGGGGCGTCCAGTTCTCGGTGGTCAGCCGGCACGCGAGCCGGGTGTGGCTATGCTTGTTTGCAGCGGCGGATGACGGCAAGCCGTTCTGGGAATTCGAGTTGCGCCGCGACACCCATCATTTCGGCGATGTCTGGAGCGTGTACGTCGAGGGGATCGGGGCAGGTGTCCTGTACACGTTCCGCATGGCGGGGCCACGGCGGCGCCACAAGATCCACCGGTTCAAACGGACGCGCTACCTCCTCGATCCCTATGCCATGGCCGTGGTGGGGGCGGTGGAACGGGGCGGGGGCAAGTGTGTCGCGGTGCGGGCGTGCCACGGCGCGGCCAAGGCGGGGCGTCCGCGCGAGCCGCTCACGCGTAGCGTCATCTACGAAACGCACGTGCGGGGCCTGACGGCCCACGAGTCGGCCGGGGTAGTGGCCCCGGGCACGTATGCCGGACTCATCGAGAAGATCCCCTATCTCAAGGAATTGGGCGTGACGGCCGTCGAGCTGTTGCCCGTGCAGGAGTGCGGGGAACGGGAGATCGGCCGCGTCAATCCGATCACGGGCGATGCGCTGACGAACTACTGGGGTTACAACCCGATCGCCTTTTCCGCGCCGACGGGCCGGTATGCGCGCGACGCGGGAAGGGGCGGCCAAGTCGACGAATTCCGCCGGATGGTGGCCGCGCTCCACGAGGCGGATATCGAGGTGATCCTCGATGTCGTGTTCAACCACACCGCCGAGGGCTGGCAGGACGAGCCGGCCCTCGGTTTCCGGGGCATCGACAACGTTATCTACTACTTGCACGATGCGTCGGGTGAGGCCCTGGACTTGACGGGCTGCCGGAACACGGTGAACTGCAACCACCCGGTGGTGCGCGACTTGATCGTGGACAGCCTGCGGCACTGGGTGATGGAATACGGTGTGGACGGGTTCCGATTCGACTTGGCGGCGGTGCTCCAGCGCGATCGCACCGGGGCGCTCCTCGATCGCTCGCCCCTGATCGAACGGATTACAGAGGATCCGATCCTGCGCGGTGTGCGGCTCATCGCCGAGCCTTGGGACTTGGCGGGCGGGCACCTGGTGGG
>JAFGTL010000083.1 GCA_016934125.1 Candidatus Hydrogenedentota bacterium | reverse complement strand
GTCCTGGCAGCGTTCGACATCGCTCAGGCCGGGAAACTCGGGCATGAGTTCCTTCTCGAGGGCGAGGCCGGCCATGGTGGCGATGCTGTGGACGAGGAAGGTGCGTTCGCCTTCGATGAAGTCGTTGGCCGGGCCCAATTCGTAGTAGGCGACACGCACGGCGTCGCCGGGTTTCGCATCCAGCCAATCCGCCAGCCACTGGTTGATCACCACCTGATCGTCATCCATATCCGCGGACACGGGCCCGGCAACGGCGAATGAATAGGGCGTCGAGCGGCCATCCTTCGAGATGGAGTTCACGAGATAGGCCAAGGTGCCCTGCGCGCCGGGCACACTGAGGGCTGCGTCGGCTACCGCCGCGCGGAGGTAGACGCGATCGCTTTCGAGTAAGAGCGGCCCGCCCGGAGGCTCGCGGAGCCGGATCCCGACGTCGTCGGGCCGCCACGCGTCTGCGAGGGCGCGATCCAGCCCATCTTGCGCGACGCCATCGCCCACGAGGATCTGGTTGGCCAGGCCCGCGAGATCCGCCTGCTCCTGGAGCCAGGCGAGATCGACGAAGGCGTTGTAGGGCGCTGTCTGAACGGCCGAGAGGCCGAACCGCCCCAGGCCGCTGTCCGGGAGCACGGCGCGCACCGTGCACAGCGCCCGCGAGGTTGGGGCCGCGACACGGGCGCTGAGCGGCGCATCGCGGGGCAACAGCCCGGGTTTGGACACGCGGATGGCTACGCGATCGCCCGGCGCCACGCCGAGGGCCTCGGCCAGGCGTGCGTTGAGTGCCACCTCGTAGTCGCCGAGTTCGACTCGGGCGGCCGGATCGAAGGCCCAGAACGCGGCGGTATGGCCGATGACGTTGACGCGATTCACCTGCCGGCCGCGGCCGCCCGCCTCATCCAGGGCGACGGCCATGCCGGGCAATGCCAGCACCGGCGCTACCGGGGCGGCGATCTGATCGCCGATACGCCCGGCGAGGGCTTGCGAGAAGGGGCGGCCCCGGGCCTCGAGTGCGAAGTGGATGCCGCCGAGGCGGGCGAGTGCATAATGCCGCAGCGAGTAGTCGACGCTGTCGCCCACGAGCAGGGCGCCCGTCAACACCGCCGCGGCCAGGGCGGTGCCGACCAGCACGCCGGTGTGCAGGCGCCAGTGGAACCGCAGGCCGTCGAGCGCCAGCCGCAGCATGTTCAGGCCTCCCGCCGCCGGGGAACCAGCACGCCGTTGTGCAGTTCGAGGACGCGATCCATCTCCTCGGCCATCGCCGTCGAATGCGTCACGACGAGCAACGCCATCCCCTCATCGCGGTTTAGTTCGCGCAGGAGGCGCATGAGATCCTGCGCGCCTTCTTCGTTGAGGGCGCCGGTAGGCTCGTCCGCCAGCAACAGGCGGGGCCCATTGATGAGGGCGCGCACAACGGCCACGCGCTGGCGTTCGCCGCCCGAGAGCTGCCCCGGCCGCGTGTCCATCCGCCCGGCCAGGCCGACGCGTTCGAGCAGGGCGCGGGCCCGTTCCCGTGGGGCATGGGCATCCCGATTGACGAGCGTCGGCACCAGCACGTTCTCGATGGCCGTGCATTGGGGCAGGAGATGGTGGAGTTGGAACACCAATCCGACGTAGCGGTTGCGGAATCGCGCCAATTCGGCGGGGCTCAGCGACTCGAGTTGCCGGCCATCGAAGGCGATCGAGCCGGCCGTAGGGCGATCGAGCGCGCCGATGAGATTCAGCAACGTGCTCTTGCCGCACCCGGACGGGCCCACCACGGCAACCGCCTCGCCCTCGCCGAGTTCGAGAGCGACGCCTTTCAGCACGTCGAGCGGCGTAGGCGAGGCGTCGTATGTCTTCGTGACGCCGCGCACATCGAGCAATCGCGAGGGCATGCTCACGGCTCCGGCCCTCCCTTCCCTGCGGGCGCGCCGAAAGCGGCCACGCTGCCGTCATCACAACCCACGATCACCATGCCATCGATCACCGCCGGCGCCGTGACGTCGTCGCACACCTCATACGACCACAGCGGCTTGCCGTCGGCCAACCCCAGCACGTACAGCACGCCGTCCGCCGCCACCACGGCCTTGTCGCCGGCCAGCACGGCCGAGGTGGCCGGGCCGCGCGCCGAGAACGTCCAGAGGAGGCGCCCGTCGGCCCGCGCCACCGCGTAGACGTCGCCGGCCTCGGAGCCGAACACGACATGCGCGGCATCCACCGCCGGCGTCGAGAACACCTCGTCCGTGCAGTCGGCGTTGATCCACTTGATCTCACCCGATTTGGTGTCGATCTGGAGCACCTTGCCGCTCCGGCTTCCCGAGAAGGCCGCGTCGCCCAGCACGGCCACGCCCGCGGCCACTTGCGAATCGGGATCGATGGGCACCTCGCGGAGCAGCTCGCCGGTGTCGGCCGAGAACACGTGCAGGGCGGCCATGCAGCTCCCGAGCACGAGCACGCCGCCCCCGAGTCCGGCCGAACCGTCGCACCGATCGACGCCCTGGGCGCGCCAGACGGGCTCGCCGGTATCGAAGTCGAGGCAGTGGAGCACGCCCATGCTCTGCTCGATGGCGAATACGCGGGCGGGGCGCGTGCCGGCGTCGACGTTCGGCGAGCCGAGGAGGGTGCCGTCCAGATCGGCGCGCCAGCGGATCTCGCCCGTGGCCGCATCGAGCGCGTAAAGGACGCCGTCGGCGGAGCCGGCCAGGAGCGTGTCGCCGAAACACGCGAGGGGCGCGTCGAACTGCTCGTCGGGGGAGAATCTGGACACCGCCTTCTCGCGGGGGATCGTTTTCGACCACACTTCGGCCCCGCGGAGATCGACGGCGAAGAGCCGGCCCTTCACGTTGGCGAAGTAGATCCGGCCCCCGCCCGCCACGGGCGTCGTGCGCACGGGCGCGCCAGCCATGAACCGCCAGCGCGGCGTCAGCGTGTCCGGCAGCGAGCCCTCCGCCACGCCGTCGAGCGACGGGCCGCCGTGATACGTGTTCCACCGGCCCGGCTGTGCCTCCTTCGGCGCCTCCGTAGCAGCGCCCACCGCCCCGAGTGCCGGGCCGGCCGCGGCACAGATGACCGCCAGCGCAACGAGGCCTATGCGTGCGTTACGTGTCATGGCCTGCCACCGCCTTGTACACGGCCCAGACGCGTTCGGAGGCCTTGTCGACGCCGTATTCGCGCGCAACGGCCTCACGGCCGCGTCGGCCGAGTTCCTGCGCCCGTGCCGGATCGGACAACAACGCGTCGAGGGCCGCCGCAAGTCCGTCCACCTCGCCCGGATCGTACAGGAGTCCGCCGCCCGTGGCCTCGAGGATCTCCGGGAATGCGCCCGCCGCCGGCTGCACCACCGGCACGCCGAACGCGAGGGCCTCGATGATGAACGTGCCGAAGGCCTCGCCCTCCGGCGCCGGCACGGAGAGCACCGACAGGCCGCGCAGAAAAGCGTGGCGTCCCGCCTTGTCGAAGCCGGCGTCGAATTCAACGTCGCCCTCGAAGCCGCGTTCGCGGATCCGGGCCTGCACCCGTTCCAGGAACGGCACGTCCTCCGCGGTTCGGCCGCCGGTGACGCGGAGCCGCACGTCCTGAAGCCGCGGCTCCTGTTTGAGTTGGATAAACGCGTCCACGAGCAGTCCGAGCCCCATGGACTCGCTCATGCGCGAGAGATAGCCGATCACCGGCGGATCCGGCGGCGCGGTGGCCGGCTCGATGCCGTCCAATTCGATACCCACGGGCACTACGTTCATCTTATCCGGCGGGATGCCCATGCGCCGGCCCATCTCGCCGGCATACCACTCACTCACGGCGATAAACGCGTCCACCTGCCGGGCCTGTTCGGACATGGCCTCCCAGCAACGGGGCCCGTAGGGCGCGGGAATAGCGTCCAACCAGGTGTGCTCATCCTGCAACGAGCAGACGAGCGGGGCATGCAACGCCTTCTTCAGTTCGGTTGCCACGCCGAGGAGGAGGGAATCGGACGCGTGGATGACGTCGGGCGTATCGTGCTCGCCCAGCCATTCGACAAGGCGATCGACCTCCTTGCGCTGGTTGCCGTCACGGCCCTGGAGCATTGAGAGCGTCATCGGGCCGAGGGCGGAGGCGCTCATCGAGCCCTCGCGTGCCGCGGCGCGATCCAGCATCCACCGCGCGTCGAAAAACCGATCGAGCCAGCGCGGCGTCTTGCGGAACAGCTTGAATTGCTGCTGTAGATAGGCGTTGATTCCGCCAAAGAACACCGGCAGATCGTCCTCGATCCCCTCGGCGTCCACTTTCAAAGGAAGGTAGAGGGGCACGAGCATCACGTCGACGCCGTGCCGCCGGAGCCCGCGGACAAGGGCGCTGTCACGCATGCAGTTCTGGCAGTAAAACGTGCCGCCCGTCCCGGGGATGAGTTGCACCACTCTCACGAATCGCGCTCCTCCCTGTCTCGCACCGCCAGCGCGCCCGTCGGGCAGGCCGCGGCACACTCGCGCGCGCAGGTGACGAGCCCTTCGTCGAGGGGGCGCGCAAAAGGCACGGCCACGCGCACATCCATCCCGCGGCCGACAAAGCCCAGCCCGAGGGCCTCGCCGGCCTGCTTCGCGATCTCGACGCACAGCCCGCACCGGATGCACTTGCCCGGCTCGAACACGACATCGCCCGTGCGCTGGGCGGCCCGGATCGACGGCCGGCGCACCTCGCGATAGGCGAACTGCTTGGCGCCGTATTCCGTCGCATACCGGCGCAGCTTGCAGGATACCACCTTGAGGCAGTCGCAGTGGAGGCAGCGCCGGGCCTCGGCCTCGATGGCGTCCGGCCGCCGGCCCTGATTCACGGTGGCGGGATCGAGGCGTTCTGCGGCGAAGGCCGCTTTCTCATGCTCACCGATGTCGCCCAGGCGGCAGTCGAAGGCCTTGCGCCGGGGCGGTTCGGGAATTCCCCGTAGAAACCGATCGACTTCTTCCGCCACGTCTCTGCCTTCTGCTACGGAATTCACCGCCATGGGCAACTCGATGGCCGTAAACACGTTCTCGCCGTCATCCTCCAGATCGTCGCAGGCCAGCAGCACGGCATCGTACTGGCTTGTCAGCCTTTCCAGGGATACGCCCTTCCCGACTTCGCAGTTCGTCTCGAGTTCGACGCCGAGCCGGAGGATCGCATCCACCTCGGCCGCGAACACGCCCCAGGGAAGCGCCTCCTCGTCGAGATCGCGCAACGGCCCGCCAGGGCGATCGGCCTTCTCAAACACGCGGCACCCGTGGCCCCGGCGGCGGAGCGTCCAGGCCGCGGCGAGGCCCGCGATCCCCGCGCCCACGATGGCCACGCGCTTGCCGGAAGGCAGGGGCGGCTCGTCGGCGGGGATGCGCGCCCGTTCTGCGAGGCGGCGGTGCATGTCGCGGATGAGGAGCGGCTCGTCGTAAGCCGCGCGATGGCAGCCCCGCTCGCACGGCGCCGAACACACCCACCCCAGCGTGCCGGGAAAGATGAGCGCCTCGCGCGCGATCCCGGCCGCCTCGTCCAGATCGCCGGCCGCGACGCGCCGCATCATGAGCGGCACATCGAGCGCAGCCGGGCAAATGCGGCGGCACGGCGCCTCGCAGTCGCCCGCGTGCTCGCTGAGCAGCAGTTGGAGGATCTCCCGCCGGGCGGCGCGGATGCCCTCGTTGTCGGTTTCGATGATCATGCCGTCGGCGGCGGCCGTCGAGCATGACGGGAAGGTGCGCCCGGTGGCGGTGTCCTCGACGACGCACAGCATGCAGGCCGTGAGCGGCCGGACGCCGTCGACGTGGCACAGGGCGGGGATCTCGATGCCCGCCTGGGCCGCGGCTTCCATCACCGTGGCGCCCTCCGGCGCGTCCACCGCTCTTCCGTCAATCGTCAGTCGCGCCATCGCTTCACTCCACCTTCACCGCGTCCACCGGGCAGACTTCGTAGCAGGCGTTGCAGCGCGTGCATTTCTCGGCGTCGATCTCGTGCCGCTCGTAGGGGCGGAATGCGATGGCGTCCGCCGGGCAGCCCTGGGCGCACTTGGTGCAGCCCGTGCAGTCGTCCGTAATCAAATAGGTGATCAGGCGCTTGCATTTGCCGGCCGGGCACCGGCCGTCGACATGGGCCTCGAACTCCTCGCGGAAGTATCGCAGCGTGGTGAGCACCGGATTCGGCGCCGTCTTGCCCAGTCCGCACAGGCTGCTTCGTTGGACGATCCCGGCGAGCCGCTCGAGCTGCTCGAGATCGCCCGCCTCGGCCTCGCCGCGGCACAGCCGTTCGAGGATCTCGAGCATCCGTTTCGTGCCCACCCGGCACGGCGTGCACTTGCCGCACGATTCCCACTGGGTGAACGACAGGAAGTAGCGCGCCATCTCCACCATGCAGTCGCCGTCGTCGAGCACGACGAGCCCGCCCGAGCCCATCATGGCGCCCACGGCGCTGAGCGCCTCGTAGTCGATGGGCGTGTCGGCGAGGGCCGCCGGGATACAGCCGCCGGAGGGCCCCCCGACTTGCACCGCCTTGAACGTGGCGCCCTCGGGCACGCCCCCGCCGATTTCCTCGACGATCTGGCGGATCGTGATGCCCATGGGCACTTCGATGAGGCCCCCGCGCCGCACCTTGCCCGCGAGCGAAAACACTTTCGTTCCCTTGCTGCGAGCCGTGCCGAGTTCTGCGAAGGGCCCCGCGCCATGCCGCACGATCCACGGAACCAGGGCGAAGGTCTCGGTGTTGTTCACGAGCGTCGGGCACCCGTGGAGGCCCTGCTGGGCCGGATAGGGTGGCCGGTAGGCCGGGGTGCCGCGCCGGCCCTCGACGGCGGCGAGCAAGGCGCTCTCCTCGCCGCACACGAAGGCGCCCGCGGCCCGCATCACGCGGAGCCGGAATTCGTGCCCGCTCCCGAGCACGTCGCCGCCCACGTAACCGGCCTGTTCGCACAGGCGGATGGCCTCTTCGACGCGATCGACGGCGAGGGGGTATTCGGCGCGGATGTACAGAAGCCCTTCATGGGCGCCTATGGCCAGCGAGGCAATGAGCATGCCCTCGATGACGCGGAACGGGTAAGACTCGAGGATCATGCGATCCATGAACGCGCCCGGATCGCCTTCGTCGCCGTTACACACGATGTACTTGGGCGCGCCGGCCGCCGCGCGCACCGCCTCCCACTTCCGCGCCGTCGGGAACCCCGCGCCGCCCCGGCCGCGAAGGCCGCTCTGCCCGATTGTGTCGATGATGGCCTCCGGGCTGAGCGCCTCGGCCTTGCCGGCGAGTGTGGCCGGCAGGCACGCGCGGAGCGCGCCGAACCCACCCAGCCGCACGTACTCGTCAAGATCGGTGGGATCCACGGCGCCGCAATACTCGGTGGCGAGCCGGCGCTGCCGGCTGAGAAACGCCGCCACGGGCGCGTCGCGCACGTCGATGCTGTGCCGCTCCACAGCGCCGCGCCCTTCATCCGAGTACAGGCTCTCGAGCCAGTGGCCGACGCGACGACGGATGCGGGCGCCGCGGCTTCGGGGCGGGAAATGGCGCGCCACGATGTCCGCTACATCGCCGGGCTGCACTTTCGCGTACAGATGGGGCGGGCGGCCGGGCAGAATCACCTCGAGCAGGGGCGTCTGATGGCACATGGCCACGCAACTCACCCGCTTCACGTGTACGGCCTCATCGAGCCCGTCAAGCGCATCCTCGAGGGCGATCCGCACCTTGTCGCTGCCACCCGCGATGCAGCACGAGCCGAGCCCGACGCGCACTTCCCCGGCCGGCGCGGCCTCCCCCGGGTTGGGCCGGAGC
>JAFGTL010000082.1 GCA_016934125.1 Candidatus Hydrogenedentota bacterium | reverse complement strand
AGGCCGCGTCGCCGCGCACCATCCGCACGCGTTCATCGAGCCCGCAGGCGGCCACCTTGCGCCGCCCGAGGGCCAGCATGCCCCCGGCGGCGTCTACGCCCACGGCCGATCCCACCCGGCCGGTGCCGCACAGCGCTACGAGCACGTCGCCGGTGCCGGTGGCGAGATCCAGCACGCGCAGGCCCTCGCGTTCGGGCAGGTGCCGCGCCAGGCGCCTGCGCCAAGCCATATCCCGGCGCAACGAGAGCAGCCGGTTCAGCAGATCGTAGCGCGGGGCGATCCGATCGAACATGCCCGACACGCTGTCATGGGCACGTTCCGACTGGAGTTCGCCGATGCTGGACGGTTCCGATTTGCTCATAGCTATCCGATGGACGCGGCCGGCTCCATCCAGCCCGCAGGGCGGCGAAGCCCGCCTCAGTCCGAGTACTGATCCAGAATATCGAGGATCTCGCGCACCGCGGTGTCCAGCCCGATGAAAATGGCCCGCGAGATGATGGAATGCCCGATGTTGACTTCGTTCAACCCTTCGATGCAGGCGACGGGCGCGAGGTTGCGCACCGTCAGGCCGTGCCCCGCGTTGAACACGATGCCCGCCTCCGCCGTGCGCTGCGCCGCGCCGCGTAGCCGGCCCAGTTCGGCCTCGACCTCCGCGCCCACGGCGTTCGCATAGGCGCCCGTGTGCAACTCGACGTAGTCGGCCCCGCATGCGGCGCTCGCGTCAATCTGTTCGAGATCCGGATCGACGAACAGGCTCACCTTGATCCCGTCATCGTGGAACCCCGCGACCACATCGGTGAGCCGCTCCCGTTGGGATGCCACATCCAGCCCGCCTTCCGTGGTGACTTCCTGCCGGTTCTCGGGCACCAGGCACACCGTGGCCGGCTTGATTCGGTGGGCGATGCCGATGATCTCGTCCACGGCCGCCATCTCGAGGTTCAGCCGCACCAGGAGCACCTGGGCCAGCGCCTCGACATCCCGATCCTGAATGTGGCGCCGATCCTGCCGCAGATGCACCGTGATCTGGTGCGCCCCGGCCAGTTCGCAGATCTTCGCCGCCGCCACAACGTCCGGCTCGACGCCCTTGCGCGCCTCGCGCAACGTCGCCACGTGGTCGATATTCACGCCGAGTTCGATCATAGCTAACATCCTCTCATCGCGCGGGTTGTACTCTGCCCCTACTCGATACCGCGCGTATGCGCACAGGCGCCGTGCGAGGGCACGCCTCAGAACCGGGATTATACCATGGGGCGGGGCCCCGCCTCCGCCTGCTCGGGCGGCGCGGCGGCCAACGGCCCCGGCGCGTCCCCATTGCCCCGCTCGCGCCCGCGGAACAGGGCGTCCACGACATTGCGCACGTATTGCTCATCCGTCAATCCGAGCGTGGCCTCCTCGGGAAACGGCACGAGCGAGCGGAGATGATCGGCGATCTGCTGGAACAGCTCGACGCGCGCCTGGGCATGCAGGGCATCGCGCCGGAGCAGCGCCTGCACGGCGATCCGGGCGTCCTCGGGCGAAACCCGTTGCCGGAGCCGCGCCTCGAGATGGGGATAGGCGCGAAACGAGTTGTACTTGCCGGGCAGGACTTGATCGAGGTTGGGCTCTTCGACTTCGGCGAGGCGGACGACAATCGTGTTGGCCGCGAAATCCCCGAGCCGCTGCGCCCGCTTGCTCAGCAGGCAGGCCAGCCCGCCCACCAGGTAGAACACCGGAATCGCGTCGACGAAGCGCATCAGGTTGCGAACCACCACCTGGCTGAACTGCAGTTGCAGCCCCTGTTCGTCCATCACCCGGAGCCGGAGGGCCCGTTTCCCGATGGTCTGGCCCCGCCACAGCCATTCGAGGACGATGTTGTATCCAAGGTTGATCAGGAAAAACGCGACGACGGACACCGCCATGCTCAAGTCCGTGCCCGCCGCCCCCATGAAGCCCACCGCGGGCAACACAACCAGCGCCAGCACCGCCCGGAGCGCCCAGAAAACCACGGCGATGCAGGCCCGATCGATGGCCCATGCCAGGAACCGCGTTGGCGGCCCCGCCAACAGCAGCGAGAAGGTGATGCCCTCGGGCGTCCGGATATCGAGTGTGTTTGTTCTTGTTTGCCCCATCGCCATCGCTCAGTAGCGCCCATACAGACGCCGTCTTCGTCCGCACCCACTTATACCTGAATCGGCACCGGATTGGGAAGCGGCGCGACACGCCGCCCCGTCCCGTGCTACCATCGCGGCCGGTTCGGAATAGCCCGCCGGGAGCGGACAACAGGGAGTCATGCACATGAAGCGGTATGCCGGATTGGCGCTGCTGATGCTGTTGATTGTGACGCCGCGGTGCGCGACGCCGCGCCCACCCGCGGGAGACGCCGCCGAACGCGCCCATCGCGTCGATGTCACCGTCGCCGCCGAGGCCGTGGCCGGCCCGTTCGCGCCCTTCGCCGTCGACATCGATTTCGGCGCACTCCTGCACGACGCCGGCGAGGAGGCGCGGTTCGCGCCCGGCTCCGTGCAGGTGGCCTGCGTCAACGCCGACGGCTCCGAGACGGTGATTCCCCACGCGCTGGACGAGGACTTCGCCTGGCAGGACAAGGGCCGCGTCTCCTGGGTGATCGAGCAGCCGGACAGGCTGGCGTACCGCGTCCGCTTCGGCGCGCTCGGGGCCGCGGAATCCCGCTCGGCGCCCGTCTACATCCCGCTCATAGGCCACGGCGATAACTTCCGCTACAACCGGCCCCTCGGGAACGATCCCATCCACGCCCACGGCATCATGCCCGTATCGGCCGACTTCGACGGCGATGGGAACATCGATCTCCTGTCGCGGCAGATTTACAGCAGCACCTGGGGCAAGCCCTGGTTTACGGTGTGGTTCTGGCACAACATAGGCACCAACGAACGCCCCGTTTATGCCGATTTCATCCGCCTCCGCGCGGATGGCGAGGTGATCCCGAATCACTACAGCGGGTGCGACCTCTACGATTGGGACAACGACGGGCTGCTCGATCTGGTGACGGCGCAATCGGTGTATCGCAACACCGGCGAATGCACCCCGGCCGGCGCGCCCGTCCTGACGAAGCACGCCGATCTGCCCGCGCCGTCCGCCGACAAAGTCACCTACCGCAGCTTCGTGGGTTTCATCGACCACGATCTCGACGGCGTCCACGACGCGTTCTACCAGCTCTCGAAGGTGCACTACGACTACGAAGGGCCGCCCCCCCGCAATTTCGTGGACGGGGCCTTCTTCCGGATGGTGAACACCGCCGGGCCCGGCGAGCCGCCCGTGCTCGGCCCGACGGAGCCCATCCTCCGGGCCGGCGAAGTCTGGACGGAGCAGTACATCCCCTCCGACTTCTACGATCTCGACGGGGACGGCGACCTCGACCTCGTCGGCAACAGCCGGCCCCTGGATCGGATCCCCTCGCGGCCGCAGTATTGCTGCTGGCCGAACGTGGCCGCCCCGGGCGGCGCGCCCGTCTACGGCAAGGCGGCGTTGATCCCCAACGCCTACAACATGGGCAGCTACAGCATCTGGCGCGTCGACAACGCGGCGTATCACGGCGTCTTCGTTCAGGAGGGCCACCGCATCCGCTATCACGAGGCCGTCGGCGAGTCCCGGCCCGGGCAGATGCCGGGCTTCGTGGATCGCGGCCTGCTCAAGCAGCGCAACGGCCGGTGCGGCGTCGACGGATACAGCAGCGTCGACATCGAGGACTGGGAGGGCGACGGCGACTGGGATATCGTCGCCGGCGATGAGATGGGATCGTTGTGGCTCATCCGGAACATCGGCTCGAACCGGCGCCCGGTGTTCGACACGCCCCACAACATCCGCGCCAACGGCGAGCCGATTCGCATCATGCGCTGGCACTACATCCAGGATGGCAACCCCGAGTACTACCTCGGCCAGAGCAAGCCGTGCTACGCCGACTGGGACGGCGATGGCGACAACGACCTCGTCGTCGCGAACAACACGGATCGCGTGATCTGGTTCGAGAATACCGGATCGCGCACCGAGCCCGCGTTCGCGCGATCGGAGCTCATCCGCCTCGGCGATTGCGACAACCCCTTCGCGAAGCGGTCCCGGCCCTCTGTGCTCGACTGGGACGGCGATGGCACAACCGACCTCGTCACCCAGAACCCGGACGGTGTCCTATGCCTGTTTCGCGGGCTCGTCGACAACGGCCGGAAAACGATCCAGCCCCCGGAGCCCCTGCTCGACGAAGCCGGCACGCCGCTTGGCGCGCGCCAAGCAGAGGTGTGCGATTGGGACGGCGACGGCGATTGGGATCTCATCGGCCAGGTGGGCAAATGGGGCAAGGCCGGCCCCGGATTCTATGAGAACACCGGCACCTCCGCGCAACCCCGGTTCCGCGCGCCCGTGCGGCTGGCATGCTGGGGCACGGAGATCACCTTGTCCGCCCACGAGCACAGCTTTTCCGCCGTGGACTGGTATGGCACGGGCCAACTCGATCTCGCATGCGGCGGCGAAAACGGCTGGTTCTTCTTCTTCCGCCGCCCCGCGTTGGATGCGGCCCGGCCTCCGGCGGCCGAGGTGTCGGGCCTGAAACGGGGCCGCCCTTAGCCGGGCCTCATTCGCCCGCAAGCCCCGGCGCGGATGCGCCCGCCGCGAAGGAGTAGAGCGAGGCGTTCTGTAGCACGAAGCGGAGCCGTAGCGCGCCGTCCACCTCGGGCAAGGTGCGCCGCTCGCCCCACGACACGGCCGTATCAATCGAGTCGCCGACGAGCGGGGCGCAGTCTCCTCGCCCATACCCCGGCACGACGGCGCCGCCCGCATCCAGCACTTCCACACGCACCGAGCCGTCCTCGGCCCGGAAGTTGACGCGGAGCGGCCCGCTGCACCCGGCCAGCGGCTTCGTCGTCACGACGCCCTCCTCCGCGCCCGCGTCCAGCGATGCGAACCCATCCTTCCGGAGCGTGGCCAACCCCACGCCGGCACGGCCCCCGTCCACGCCGTGGGTGACGTCGAATCCGCCGTAGTACAGCCTGATCGCCCCCCCTTCCACGAGCGGGTGGTTCGGCGTGAACACCATGCCGTCATCCCACGCCCCGTCCGGCCCCACCGGAAGAATCGGCGGCCGCGGCTCCTCCTGACGCGTCCAGTGAACGCCGTCGTGACTGCTCACGAGTTCCACGAAAATCGGGCCGTCGCTGCCGCCATCCGTGATCGGAAACATCCAGAGAAACCCGATGTACATGGACTCGTAGGCGAATCCGCACAGGCCGTAGAAGTCGGTGTGCGCGCCTTCGTGCATCGGTTCCCCACCGCGCTGGACAAGCTGATCGTCGAACTCGTCGGGCGTCAGGATCAGCTTCGATGGCGGCCATGACTCGAAATCGGTAGTCGCCGAGTATCCGACGCAGCGCCGGCGGTATCCGCGAACCTCGGTGAACTTCTTCGGATAGCCCAGATACCGCCCGGCGTGGGCATCCCACACGAAATTCCCGACGTCGCCGGGATCGTCGCGCAGGACGGGCGTGTCCTTCACGTCCGTCCAGTGGATCCCGTCGGGCGAGGCCGCGCCGTAGTAGCCGGTGACGGTGAAGTGCGGCGGCGTGCGGCCGTACTCGAAGTACACCATCTTGTAGCGCCGGGCGGGATCCGGATCCCACGGCGTGTGAATCACCTGCGGGTTGTGGTTCTCGTGGGTGCGGCGAAAGAGGATGTTGTTGGCGCTGGAACCGCCGTACTCGACAAGCCCGAGGGCCGGCTTCTCCCAGTGCACCCCGTCTTCGCTGGTGGCGTACAGCATCCGATACTCGCCCTCGGCCCACGAGTGATACCACATCCGGTAACCGGCGCCGTCTTCGCCAGGCAATACGGTGCCGTACACATAGGCCAGGCCGCCCTCCCACGGCTTATCGCCACTCAAAACGGGATTGCGCGCATCTTTCTCGAAGGCATGATAAGTGCGCACGACGCCGGCCTTCTCCGCGATGCCGTAGTCGTCCACGAACAGCACCCACGGGCCGGTGAGATCGCCGAGGTGCCCGCCTGCACGGGCGGGTGCCGGGATCGACGCCGCGAACGCAGCCATCAGAACGCACAAGGCCCATCGAGAGGAACTCATTCCCGATTCTCCATGGCAGCCGCGTGGACGCCCCGCGCGGCTACAGCACGCTGCTGAGCGCCTCGAGGGCAATGTCGTGAAGCAGCCCGTTCGACGCCAACACACCCCGGTTCCGCGCGAGCGTCCGGCCCGCCGAGAAATCGAGCGGCGCACCAGACAAATCCGTGATCCGGCCGCCCGCCTCCTCGACGACGATCGAACCCGCCGCCTGATCCCAGATCTTCTCGCGGTAGTCGGGCTGTTTCGACGAGAGCAGCCGCACGAGCAGATCGCCGTGGCCCGAGGCCAGCACCCCGTACTTGGCCTGACTGTCCATACGAACCGGCTCGGCCTCGACGCCCATCTTGCGCACCAACTCGCCCATCCGGCCCGTGTTCGTGTGGCCGGCCTCGAACGAGCGAAGAAGCCGCACCTGGGCGGGATCCGACACGCCGGACACGCGTATCCGCCGCAACTCCGCCCCATCGGCCGCGGAGCCGGCCCACGTCCCTTCCCCCCGCACGGCCACGATCAGCGAGCCGGGGCCGCCCACGTCCGGGCGGTATCCGTCGGCCAGGTTCGGGCAGCCGAGCACGCCGACATCGACGCGTCCGTCGATCACGAGCGCGAGCGCGACCGCGTACTGATCGCCCCGGAGAAACCCCTTCGTGCCGTCAATGGGATCCAGCGTCCAAAACCGATCCGTCGGCTCGGCGTTGCCGCGATCAATCCACGCGCATACGCGCTCCGCCGTGGCGCCGGCCACGGCGCGGCCGACGAAGCCGGACACTTCGGCGAGCGTGCCGGCGGCCTCGGGCGCGCGCAAGGCCTTCGAGTCCTCCTCGCCCACGAGTGCATCGTGGGGAAACGCCGCATCGAGAAGCCGGCCCACAAGGGCCTGAACGGCGAAGTCGGCTACGGTGACCGGCGAGCGATCGTCTTTTGTCAAAGCCGGTTCGACGAGTTCCGCCTGCACCTGGCGCGCCAAGTGCGCGGCCGCGCGCACCGTATCCACAGCAAACTGGACCTCGGGGCGGGACACATTCACGATGGGGCTCCCTTCCATTCGGTTATTCCTTCACGAGAACGATGCCGTCAAGCCCGAAATAGCACCCATCCGACGCCCCGTTCTTGCCGACATTGCGAACCGTGAGCGTGTGCCGGCCGGGCGCGAGATCCGGGAGTCTCAAGGCCGTCTGACGAACGACAATGGATTGCGAGTAGAGATCGACGGGCCGGCCCGTGTCGACGCCGTCCACGGCGAACTGGAACGTGCCGTAATCCCAACTGTGGGTGGCAAGCAACAGCAGCGTATGCCCCCCGGCGGCCCGCACCTCGAAGGGCATTGTCAGCGTCTGGTTCGGCTGTTCGGCCTGCCAGAACAACTGCGCGCCGCCGCTCCACGCGCCCTCCTGCTTGTGCAGCGCGCCCTCCGACACCTTCGCCTCCGGAATGAGGCCTTCGGCCTCCTGGATGGTGGCCGGATCGAAATACAGCCGGTTGTACGCAGGCGGCAGCGGCTCGAAAGGCTGGTGCGGCTCGAGTTGATACCAGAACGCCACCGACGAGAAATCGTCGGCCCGTTCCTCGAATCCGGAGATCACCTCGCCGTTTGCGTCGTGGCCGACGCCTTTGTGCTCGATCTCGACGCGCAACGACTCGGAGAACGTCACTGGATCCGGGATGTGCCACCGGTAACAGGTGGTTTGGCTCAACTCGCCGTATCCTTCGAACACCGTCACGCCGTAGTAGGGCCCGTCGATCTCGCGAAGGCCCCACGCGTCGCAGAAGTAGTCCTCGCTGCCCGTCCCGCGCAGGCTCGGCTCTTCCTCCCCGTCGATGTAGAAGAAGTCGTCGCCCTCGCCCCACCAACTGGCCTGGTGCTGGCGCACGCTCAGCACGGTGCCCACGTAATGCCCGCGGCCGCGGATGTCCGCGATAAGGTAATTCGACGCCGACGCCGTCGGGAACGCCTGCCGGTAGGCGGCGTGGAAATAGGCGGTCTTCCGGGGCAGCTTCGGGAGTTGCTGCCAATCCACGTAGTAATAGAACGCGTTAATGCGTTCACGGCCTTCATTCGTCACCGTAATCCGCGCGGATTTCCGGAACGGCATGGGCCAATAGCAGTTCCGGGCGCGGCCGTCGGACGACACGCGCACCGGCTGGCTCGTACACGGATAGTCCAGCCCGTGGCCCACCGCGAAGAAATCGCCGATCGGGCACTCGACGGACGGATACTCCTCGCCGTCCCAGTACATCCGCAGCACGAGCAGGCGCGAATAACCGAGCTCGTTGGCCGCGATGGTGTTCCAGATGTGCCGGATCACGCCCGGGCCTTCCAGATCGGCGATGATGAGCGAGGCGCCGGGCGGAATCGGCCGGGCATCGCCATTCCCGTTGTGCCAGTCCGGATCGCACGACGACGAGCGCATGCTGCGCCCCGCCTTCAACATCGGAAGGTCTTCGAATATCCCGGTAGGCAACGGCTCGGCGGCCGCTGCGCCCGCCAGGGCGAGACACACGAGTATCGCGGCGTTCCGCTGAAGTCGGCTCTTCATGGTGCTTCTCCTGATTCGGCCCCAAGGCCGGGCCAAGCATGCAATCGGCACAGAACCATATCAAGCCGCCCCGCCCCGGGCAAGCTCCCGGCACAGATAGACGGCGAGCGCCTTCGCCCCCGTCACGAGATCGGCGATCCGAACCGTCTCATCCGGGGCGTGCGCCGCGCCCGGCGTGCCCGTCCCGAAGAAGATGGACGGCGTCCCGCCATACCGCGCCGTGTTGGCCGCATCGCCCCAGGCCTTCAGGACATCGGCCGCTGCCGGCCCCGACATCACGTCCTCGCACGCCCGGCAGAACGCCTCCACCACCGGCGCATCCGCCGGCGTCTCGAAGGGCACAAGGTCTTTGATCCAGTCCACGCGGGACGGGTGCTCGCGCAGGAAGGCGTCCGATTCGTCGGCCGCCCGAACCGCTTCGACAAAGGCGTCGCGCACCGACGCCCCGTTCCATCCCCGTCCGGCCCGCTCGTTGGCCGCCGCCTCGGCCACGGCGTACACGACGTTGTAGCTGAGCACGGCCGCGCCCGGCACCACGGCGGGGTGGCTCCCGCCCTTGAACACGCCCAGATTCACGAGGCAGCCCGGATCCGCGGTTTCGCGATCCCGTTTGAACCGATCGAGGGCGGCCTTGATCAGGCAGGCCTTGTCGATGGCGTTCACGCCGCCCAGGGCGGCGTGCCCCGCCTTACCCGCCACGTGGACATCGGCGGTGAGGCACCCCTGACAGCCGCGCATCACGGTGAGCCCGGCCCCGTCCACGACGATGGCTGCATCGCCCCGGTAGCCCTCGATGCAGCACGCCAGCGTGCCCGCCCCGCCCCCGCTGCATTCCTCATCCACAACGCTCTCGTGCACGATCCGCCCCGAGAGCGCATCGGCGAACTTGAGCACGGCCTTGATGGCGATCACGCCCGCCGCCATCCCGCCCTTGTCATCGCTCGCGCCGCGTCCGTAGATCTTCCCGTCCTCCACATCCGCCGCGAAGGGATCGAATCGCATCCCATCCACGTCGACGGTGTCCATGTGCGAGTTGATGATGATGCATTTCCCGGGCCCGAGATCGAACTCGGTGACAAGGTTCGGGCGGCCCCTCCAGCTCCGGCCTTTCGGCCCGATCATCCCGACTCGATCGTACACGTCGGGCGGCGGCTCAAAGAGCCGCGTCGAGCCGCCCATCCCCTCGAGGATCGGCTCGAGAAAGGCCTGCCCGTCCCGCTCGAAGCCCGTAATCCCCACGCCCGCGTACGGATTCACCGTGTTGATCCGAATCAGGGCGCGGCACAGCTCCACCAACTCATCCGCGAGCCTGTCCACTTCCGCCACGACTTCGCGAACCAGATCAGCCATGATCCCCTCCCACCCGGCGGCCGTCCACGAACACCGCCCGCACCGTGGCCTTCCATTGGTTCGCTTCGTCCAGATCGAAGAGCACGAAATCGGCCTTCTTCCCCGGCACCGGCCGCGCCGGACGCGGCCGGAGGCCCAAGGCCTCCGCGGGGACACGCGACGCGCTCGCAAAGGCCTGTTCGAGCGTCAAATCCGTCACGCGCGCCGCGTTCGCGACGCCCTGGAGCAGCATGAGCGAACTCCCCGACAGCAGATCGGTGCCCAGCAGGCAGATCTTCCCCGACGGCAGCAGTTCAACGGCCATGCCCTCGATCCCGCTGTGGTGCGGATACCTGCCGGGCTTCAACCCGGCGAGCCGCACCGAATCCGACGTCAGAATCGTCCGCTCCGGCCGCTTCACGCGCACAAAGGCCTGGAGCACCGGTTCCGGCAGGTGGTGCAGATCGGCGATGAACGAGCCGTAGAGTTCATCGCACACGAGCTGCGGCCAGAGCGGGTTCCGGTGCCGGTTGATCTCGGATGCCAGCCCGTTCCCGAGGTGCGTGCACAGCCGCGCGCCCGCGTCAACCGCCCGCGCGATGTCGTCGGCCCCGGCGTGGTGATGGCCCAGCGCCACCTTCACGCCCCGCCGGATTGCGCCCTTGATAAACGGCACGATGCCATCGAGTTCCGGCGCCACGGTGATGTACAGGATCCGCCCGTCCGCGGCCTTGAGCAGGCCATCGAGTTCGCGCAGGCTCGGCGTGCGGACGTAACGCTTCGAATGAGCGCCCCGCGGCCCGTCCATCGGCGACAGATACGGCCCCTCGACGTGGATGCCGGGAATGGCGCGCGACAACGCACGCTCGCGGAGCGCTTCGGCCAGGATCCGGCACCCGTGCTCCATGGCCTCGGGCGTGTTCGTGCAGATCGTCGGCGCCCACCGCGACACGCCCCACCCCTCGAGGAACGCCGTCAGCCGGCCGACGTCCTCCACCGTCACCCCGCCGCCCTGCAGGTTGATCCCGTTCGCGCCATTCACCTGGATGTCGAACAGCGTCGGCCCGATACGCGCCGTCTTCGAGCCGAGGGCGGGCCGGACGCGTCCGGCGGGCCGGACGGACACGACTCGCCCGCCCTGAAGGACGACGTCGGAGGGCCGTTCGTCGCCCACAATGATGCCGCGTACCACCAGCGGGTTCTCATGTGTTGGCATGCGTCCCGGGTTCCTTCTCGATCGACCTGCGCGCCTCATGCCCCGCCATCATGGGAGCGAGACGCCCGCCGATTCAACCGCCGCCTCGCTCCAGATCGGCAGGCGTGCACCGGGCCCGCTCGAACCGGGCCAACTCGGCGGCGACCGCGTCCGCCTCGGCCTGCCGGCCCATCGCCACCAGCATCTCGTGCAGCCGGCGCCGCGCGGTGATGTCCAGCGGCAGATCCTCGAGCCGATCCTGCAGCATGGCCACGGCCTCATCGCGCCGGCCCGTCACCCACAGCACTTCGCCCAGCAGGGAAAGGGCGCTCACGCTGTCCGCGTCCAGGGCCTGTGCGGCGAACAGATGCTCCTCGGCCTCGCCGATGCATCCCGGGCGTTGCGCCAGAATCGCGGCCAGCTGGTTGTGCGCCTCGGCCTGCACCATGCCCAGCGCCTGCCGGCGTTCGGCGAGCGCCCGCTGCCAACGCGGCCAGAAGGGATGGAAATGCCGCTCGATGAGGAGCCCCTCCCCGGCCAGCGACTCACCCGCGATGGCCGCCCGAAGGCTGCTCTCCTCGCCCGGCTCGTTTCGCCGCATCAGGCACGCCAGCGCGGCATTGAGCGCGTACGGGGCGGAGTCCGGATCCAGTTGGTGCGCCTGGAGAAAGGCCTTCTCGTAGAGCGCGCCCCGGTGCGCCTCGTCCCCCTCGGCGTGATGAGGGTTCATGAAGTGGTTGCCGACGCACGTCCACATCCGCGGATCGGCCGGCGCCCGCCGAACCAACTCGTCCACCAGCGCCGCCTCCAGAACTTGATACTCGGGCGCGCCCATGAAACGATACATCAACGCCGTCTGAAAGTCCTTTTCCAGGGGGGACAGTTCGCGGAAGGGCCGGCCGCTGCCCGGTTGCGCTGCGGCCCAGTCGATCAGCCGCGTGAACCGGTTCTCGCCCGCGAACTCCGGCGCGCGCGCATGTCCCCGCGCCGCAATGGCCTGCGCCTCACCGGGCCGTTCGAGGTAGTAGGCGATCTTCTCCTCGACGTTGTCCTCGTTGTAGAAGACGACGTCGACGTCCTCCCGCAGCCAGTCCCGCGCCTCCCGGTTGGTTTCTTCGAGAAACAGCAGGCTGCCGCAGGCGAACGTCTCGAACACGCGCAGGTTGAGTTCGCCCCGGATCGCGTAGTTGAACACGATCCGCGCCCGGCTCAGCAGGCGCCCGTAGGCTTCCCCGTGCGCGCCCTCGGCGAGCACGATCCGGTGCCGATCCGACAGCGCCGCCAGCCGCTGTAGAAGCCGTCCGCGCTCGTAATGGCGCGCATGGTTGAGCGATCCGGCGAAAACCACGTCAATGTCCTTCTCTTCATCCCAGCGCCGGTGCACGCTGCTCAACTGCGAATAGAGCGGGAACAGATGATGGGGGTGCACCCACTCGCTCTCAAACACCTCGACCCCCGCCTTGTCGGCCAGCACGACGTCGTAACGGCCCAGGTTCACGGCCAGATCCGGATAGTGCACATCCCAGTCACCGGCGGCCACGACAGTGGGCACCGGACACTCTTCCATGCCGCGCGGCGGCGGGCACTTCTCCGGGAACCAGCAGATCACGAGATCGGGACGCCACTCCGCCGCGATCCGATCCACCACGTCGGCCATGGATTCCGTCAGCGGATCGAACTGGAAATCGGCCTCCTCATCCAACCCGAGCAAACGGATATCGTGCGGCCCCTCGTACAATGTCATCGGATCATAGGCACAGTTGAACGGATATCCTGTACAAAGCACATTCATTGGCTGCCCCTGTCCTCGTTTCCGGGCAGTCTAGCGGCCCCGATCCGCTCGACGCAACCCCCTGCCGCCGGGAAACTCGCACGGGGCGCCCCCGATGTCTCTCCGGCATTTCACGCGCGCGGCCCGTTCAGCGCAATCGCACCAGAAGCCGGACTAGACGGAGCCGTTCAAGAAGTCGCCGGACTCCCCGAGCAAGAGCGAAAAAGCAGCACTCACCCAAGCGAAGGCGCGTCCGCGGGGGAAATGCGGGACTGGGTAGCCTCGCCTCAGCGATCACGCGAGCCCCGCCGCGGTGCCAAAGAACGAACCGGCGTTGCGGAACGGCGACGTCTTCTCCCGGAACGGCTCCCATCAGTGTTCATCCGTGTCCATCTGTGGTTGAAGCTCCCCTTCCTTCCCCCGTGTCGTTCAGCCGCCATCTCCGGCACCCGCCGTCCAGCGGCACACCCGCCGTCCTGCGGCACACCCGCCGTCCAGCGGCCGCGCCCTCTGCCGGTCTCGTCTTCCATCCTCCCCTGTTCTGGTGCGGTCTCCAGACCGCACCGCTGAAGCCCCATAGATCGCCCCCGATCCGCCTTCATCTTTCCTCCGACTCGCGTCCATT
>JAFGTL010000081.1 GCA_016934125.1 Candidatus Hydrogenedentota bacterium | reverse complement strand
GCCATGATCGCCGCGGCCCGGAAGAACGGGCGGATGCTGAGCGTGTTCCACAACCGGCGGTGGGACGGGGACTACATGACGATCAAGGACGTCATCGCGCGCGGGTTGATCGGCGAGGTGTTCCACATCGAGGCGTGCATGGGGAACTACGGGCATCCGGGGTTCTGGTGGCGATCCGACAAGCGGATCGCGGGCGGGGCGTTCTATGACTGGGGCGCCCACGTGTGCGACTGGGTGCTGGGCCTGGTGCCGAGCGAGATCGCGGAGGTGTCGGGCCACTTCCAGCCGAAACGGGTATGGCACGACGTGACGAACGAGGATCACTGCAGCGCCATGGTGCGGTTTGCGAACGGGGTGAGCGCCCACATCGAATTGTCGCACCTGGCCGCCGTGGGCAAGCGGCGGTGGCGCATCCTGGGCACGCGGGGGGGGATCGAGGATTCGCCCCACGGGCAGAACACGTTCCGCGTGGTGAGCTACAAGGAAGGGGTGCGGTTGGAGAGCGATGTTGCGTATCGCGAATCTGATTGGCACGCCTACTACCGGAACGTGGCCGACCACCTGTTGACGGGGGCGCCGCTGGCGGTGACGCCGGAGAGCGCGCGGCGCGTCATCGCGTTGATCGAGACCGCGGAGCAGTCGTCGCGGGCGGGCAAGGCGATGCCGGTGCCGAAACACTGCCGCTGACGAGGCCGGCTAGAGCGGGAGCTGCACGGTGAACGTGGCGCCCTCGCCCTCTTCGGATCTCGCGAGAATGCGGCCGCCGTGTTCGCGGACGATCCCGTATGCGACGCTGAGCCCGAGCCCCATGCCTTCGCCCTGCCGGCGGGTGGTGAAGAATGGATCGAAGACGCGCTGGGCCACTTCGGGCGACATGCCGGTGCCGTTGTCGGTGAACTCGATGTAGGCGAACTCGTGGTCGTGGGAGGTTCGTATGGCCAGGATGGGCTCGGGCCTGGACGCGGCGTTCAGCGCCAGGTGAGCGTTGCTGATGATGTTCAGGAACGCCCGCTGCACCTCCTGGGGGGCGACGGACACGTTGGGGAGATCGGGATCGAGGTTGAGGCGCGTCTCGACGCGATCCACGCGCAACTGGTACTCGTACAGGGCGAGGACTTCCCGAAGAAGCTCGTTGATGTTGTAGGGGGCCTTCTCGGACTGGCCGCGATCGGCGAAGCTGAGCAGGTTCTGCACGAGGCGCCGGCAGCGTTGGGCCTCCTCCATGATCTGTTCGAGGCGGCCCCGGGCCTTGGGTTGTTCAACCGCTGTGAGCAGATACTGGGTGTAACCCAGAATGCCGGTGAGAGGGTTGTTGAACTCGTGGGCGACGCCGGCGACGATCTGCCCGAGGGCCGAGAGCTTCTCGGCCTGTGCCAGGTTCCGCTGGAGTTCGAGTTGCTCCGACACATCCGCCAGGAGCACGAGGAGCCCGGTGACTGCACCGGGCGCGCCGCGCAGGGGGGCCAGCACGACGTCGCAGTTGAGCACGGGGCCGAACCGTGTCTTGAGCGTGACGCGGCTGCGGGTCTCCTGGCCTTCGTCGAGGGCGCGGGCGACGGAGCTGTAGATGGCGTCGTCTTCGTGTTCGCCGAGGGAATAGAGCGACAGGCCGATCAGGGCATTGGGCTCGGCCACGCCGCACAAGGAGGCGGCGGCGGCATTGGCGTCGCGGATCACGGCGTCTTCATCCGTGGTGAGAATGCCCAGAGGGGCGTGCGACACGATGTGTTCGAGGTGGGCGTTGGAGCGCTGGATCTCGTCCTGAAGCCGCCGTTCGAGGCGGAGGTCGCGGGCGATGCCGACGACGCCGACCACTTCGCCGGTCTCGGACTGGAGCGGTTTGGTGTCGATCTCGATGGGCACGCGTTCGCCGTCTTTAGCGTAGATCTCGATGGAATACGGGACGCGGAGGAGTGCGCCGGGCGATTCGAGGCGTGCCTCGACGAGATCGACATACTCCTGCACGACGAAGTCGTAGACGGACATGCCATCGAAGAGGTCTTCCCGGGAGAACTTGATGAGCCGGAGCCCGGCATCGTTCACGAAGAACATGTTGCCGTTGATATCGTGGGCATACACCATGTCATGGGTGGTGGAGGTGACATGATCGAAGAAGCGGAGGATGCGGCTCTGTTCGGGTGCGAGGGCCTCCTCCGTGCTCAGCATCTCGGCCAGCGCGGCGCACCAGGGCATCAGGGGCTGGCGGGGAATGGCTCTGCGGATCATGTCGCGGAGGGTGAGGACGGTGTCCGGGAAGGTCTTGCGTTCGCAGACGACGCGGAGATTCTCGATACACTCGGCCTCGACGGCGCGCAGAACCCGGGCCATGCGGGGACTGTCGATACCGGCTCTTTCGAGTGCCGAGATGTCCAGGGGAGGGCCGTCGGGCCGGGCCTCGGCCAAGGCGTGGACAAGGTCGACGAGGATGTCCTCCAGTTCGTCGACGTCGGCCGTTTCGGCGGCATCCGCCGCGATCTGAGCGGCCTGAAGCCCCAGCACATCAAGGCACTCTCTCATCGATTCTCCCCGAGATTGGCGTCCGCCAAGACAACAATAAACGAAAAGCCCTCCGCTACGCAAGCGGAAATGCGTAAGATACGCCATGGGTTTGACTTCCGAGGGCCAACATGGTTGAATTGCGCATTGAACACAAAGGGATCGTGCGGCGCCGGGCGACGCGGGCGCGGTGCGGAAAGGAGCGAGATATCATGGCGCTGAGAGTTGCGATCGTGGGCATGGGGGGTATTGGAAACGTTCATGCCGGCTGTTATGTGAAGGATCCGCTGGCCAAGATCGTTGCCGTATGCGACATCATCAAGGAACGGGCGGATGCGGCCGCGGCGAAGTACGGATGCCCGGCGTTCTACAGCGTGAAGTCGATGCTGAAGAGCGGCATCAAGATCGACTGTGCGAGCATGTGCACGGCGGGTAAGGAGAACGGGGGCGATCACTACACGCCGACGATGGAACTTCTGAACGGGGGCATCCCGGTGCTGGGCGAGAAGCCGATCTCGAACGAGGTTCCGAAGGCGAGGCGGATGGTGGCCTTGGCCAAGAAGAAGCGGCTGCGCTACGGGATCGATCTGAACCACCGGTTCACGCCGGCGGCGCGGCTGGCGCGGGACTGGGTGGATCAGGGCCGGTTGGGGCGGCTGCACATCACCAACATGACGATGTGGATCAACAACCCGAACGAGACCTCCCCCCACTTCCACCTGCGCGCGCTTCATCCGCACTCGATCGACGTGATGCGGTACTTCTGCGGCGACGTGGTGAGCGTGCAGGCGTTCATGTTGCAGGGCAAGACCATGGACGACAGGCAGCGCAAGTGCTGGTCGAACGCGCAGGTAAACATGCTGTTCAAGAACGGCGTGGTGGGCCACTTGACGGGCAGCTACGACGCGGGCGGGGGATTCGGCCTGGAGCGGTGCGAGGTGACGGGCAGCAAGGGCCGGTTTGTGCTCGAAGAGGCCTGCGAAGAACTGACCTTCTACTCGCGCGCGAGTTCCGAGACGGAACACTACCATCACCTCGGCGGCATGACGGGGTTCGGCGAGACGTTTGCGAGCCGGATCCATCGCTGGCTGGAACAGAACCAGAAGAAGGTGGCGCCGAGCAAGGTCGACGGCTGCGCGGAAGATGCGCTGAAGTGCCAGATGATCATCGAGGCGGCCATCAAGTCCTGGCATGAGAAGAAGATCGTCAACCTGAAGTACTGAGTGCGCGATCCGTTCGCCGCGGGGGAATGGCCCCCCGCGGACAGAACGGCGCCCGAGAGAAAGAGAACACCATGGCAAAACGTCTTCCCAACATTCTGTTGTTCGCTATTGACAGCATCCGCCGCGATCACATGAGCTGTTACGGATACCCGCGGCTGACCACGCCCCACATGGATCGCATCGCGGCCAAGGGCATGCTCTTCGAGAACGCCTTCAGCCCCTATATCCCCACCACGCCCGCCTACGTGTCCAACCTGACGGGACGCGATGTCATCGCCACGCAGCAGGTGGCCTTGAGCCCGCTCGGGCCCATGGACAAGGAGCAGCCCACCCTCCCCGAGATCCTGAAGAAGGCGGGCTACAACTCGGTGTGTGTGGGCCATGGGGACTGGTACCGCGGGTTTGACAAGTACGTCGGCTATGCCAGTTGGGGCGGCAGTTGGGAAGAGCGGCCGTCGCCCAAGGCCGGGGCGCTCAATGATGCCGCCCTGCCGGAGCTCGAACGGTTGAATCGCTCCAGGAAGCCGTGGCTCATGTACTTGCGCCACATGGATCCCCACTCGCCGTACTATCCCCCGCCCCCGTTCGACTCGATGTTCTACTCGAAGGATCCATGCAGCAGGAAGCTGCCGGACACGATGAAGGCGGTGCGGGCCTTCAAGCCCTTCGCGGACTACATCTCCTCCTGGCTGCCGCCGGGCATCCGCGACGCCGAGTTCGTGATCGCCCAGTATGACGGCGCCCTCGCTTACATGGACGCCTGCATCCAGCGGCTTGTCACGCGCGTCGAGGAACTGGGTATCGCCGAGGACACCGTCATCGTGATCACGGGCGATCACGGCGAGACGCTGTATGACCACGGCTGCTGGTTCGACCACCACGGGCTGTATGAGCCCACCTTGGTGGTGCCGCTCATCTACTACTGGCCCGGCAAGACGCCGGCAGGCGTGCGGAGCAAGGCGTACACGCTTCATGAGGACATGATCCCGACGCTGCTCGATCTGTGTGGGTTGAAGAAGTTCGCCAAGGGCGCCAAGTTCGATGGCACGTCGCTGGTGCCGTATTTCAAGGACACCGAGGGGACGCCGCGGTCGGAGTTCTACATCACGGAATGTACGTGGATGCGGAAGCACGGCTGGCGCACGCCGGTGTGGAAGTTCTGGGAGGCGCTGGAGCCGGATTTCCATCACAAGCCGCCCGTCGAGCTGTACAACATCGTCGAGGATCCCGAGGAACAGGTGAATTTGGCGGACAAAGAGCCGCAGGTGGTCGAAACGCTTCGCAACCGCATGAACGCGTGGATCAAGAAGCGCTGCCGCCAGACGAAGAAGGGCAATCCGATCCTGCTGCACTCCATCGGACTCGACAGGCGGATCGGATCCATCGAGACGGCCCAGAAACTGCAGAAACGATAGCGGAAGCGACGGAGGGGCATGGCGGCCGCGCCGGATGGGCGCGGCCGCGGCCCGGCACAGGGGACGACGCGATGATCAAACTGGGTGTCAACACGGTATTGTTTGGCGGGCACGATTTCCGGACGGCCATGGAGCACATCAAGTGGGCCGGGTTCGATGCCGCGGAGATTTCGGCGCTGAAGGGCATGTGCGAGCACCTGTGCCTGGACGACTGGAAGAACCAGGCGGCCGACATCAAGGCGATCTGTGAAGATCTCGAACTGCCGCTGACGGCCATGGAAGAGGGCGCGCAGGACGAGGATCGGCTGATGAAGGCCTTCGAGGCGGGCGCCGAGATCGGGATCCCCGTGGTGAACATCGGCCCGGGCGGCTCGAAAGACAACCACCCGGACGACTTGGATCAGAGCATTGATTTCATGGCGAAGATGGCCGGGAAGGCGGAGCCGTTCGGGGTGAGCCTGTGCGTGAAAGCGCACGTCAACGCCTCGATCTGGAACACGGAAACGACGCTCGAGGCGATGCGGCGGATCGCGTCGCCGGCCTTCGGCATCGACATGGATCCGAGTCATGTCCACCGCGGAGGCGAGGTGCCGAAGGACGCGCTGAGGCAGGTGATTTCGCGCGTGAAACACGTGCACATCCGGGATTGCGCCGGGCCGGGGCCGTCGCCGGGCCCGCCGGAGTTGCAGGCCTGCGGCCGGGGCGACATCGATTTGATGGGCTACTGCCAGGTGCTGGTGGAGGCCGGCTATGACGGCCCGGTGAACCTCGAGGTGATCGGTGCGGGCAAGTACGAGTTGAGCCGGGTGGCCATCATCGCGGCGGAAACGCACGGTTATCTGAATGCCTGCTTGAAGGCGTGTGGAGGGCGGTAAGGGAGGGCGCGATGGACGGCCGGCGGACGACGTGTGCGTGGCTTGTCGGGGTGGGACTGAGCTTCGCGGCGGGTTTGTCCGGGGAGGCCGGTGCGGCCGCTGCAGACGGTGCGGGCCTGCGGGCATCGCTCGAGCGACTGGCCGAGTCGGACTGGATCGCCGAGGATGCCGCGTATGCCCCCGCCCCGCTCGGCGCCCGGCAGGCCGCGGCCAATGAGGCAGGCGTTACCACGATCCAGGACGCGGCCGGCGGCTGCGACGGGGTTAAGAACGGCAAGTTCGGATTTCACACGGCCAGCAACGAGCAGGACGCGTGGTGGCAGGTGGATCTGGGCGGGGTTCGCGCGCTGGATCGCGTCGTCGTGTTCAACCGCGTCGAGCGGGACAGCGCGGCGCGCACGGCGTCCCTCGAGATCCTGGTGAGCGCGGACGGCGAACGATTCGAGCGGGTATATGCCCATACGGGTGAGCCGTTCCACGGCGTCGAGGGCGGGCCGCCGCTGACGGCCGCGTTTGGCGGCCGCGACATCCGCGCCCGCGTCGTTCGGCTTCAGGTTCCGGGCCGGTGCTCGTTTGCCCTCGATGAAGTCGAGGTGTACGCGGCGGATGCGCCCGACACGAACATCGCCCTCGGCCGGCCCGCCGATCAGAAGAGCGTAGGGCCCTATTCGTATCCCGGAACCAGGGGCGTCGAGCCTGCCGTGGCGCCCGCGGCGGCGCCGGCCAAACCGGAGTTCTCCCTCGAACACACCGGCGAAGTAATCGCGAAGGCGCGCGGGCTGTACGAGCGGTTAGCGGCTGCTGGCGCGGAGCTTTCGGAGGCGGGGGCGCGTCTCGACGCGGCGGGGGCGCGTCTCGACGCGGTGGGGGCGCGCCTCGACGCGGTGGGGGCGCGCGTGCGACGGGCGAGGCAAGCGGGAGACGTCGAGGAGGACGAGCGCCGGGAACTCTATCTGGAGGCGCGGCGCGTGAAGCGGGCCATCGCGTTCTGCAATCCTCTGCTCGATATGGATGGACTCTTGTTCATCGAGCGGCACGATCCCCGCGGCCTCTATCACATGGTTCATCAGTACTACGGATTCAATGCCGTTGCCGGGGGCGGGCTCTTCGTGCTGTCGGATCCCTTCGGAGGGGCGCCGCGTCTCGAGAACCTGCTCGACGGGGCCGTGGTTGAGAACGGGCGCCTCGCTGGGCAATCGCTGGAAGGCGGCTCGTTTCTGTCTCCGGAGGTATCGTATGACGGCGGCTCGATCCTGTTTGCCTACACCGAGGCGGCGGGCGAGTATCTCGAGTGGTCGCCCAAGAGCAGCTACCACATCCTCCGGGTGAACGCGGACGGCTCGGGCCTGGTGCAACTGACGGACGGGCCGTACAACGACTTCGATCCCTGTTTCCTGCCGGATGGCGGGATCGCGTTTATTTCGGATCGGCGCGGCGGATACCTGCGCTGCGGCGGTTCGGCCCCGCCCGTCAACTCGCCGACCTACACGCTCCATTCGATGGCGGCCGACGGGAGCGAGATCACCTGCCTGAGCTTCCATGAGACGCAGGAATGGCACCCGAGTGTCAACAACTCGGGCATGATCGTGTACACGCGGTGGGACTACATCGATCGCGACACGAATGTCGCCCATCACATCTGGACGTGCTATCCGGATGGGCGCGATCCGCGATCGTTTCACGGCAACTATCCTGACAAGCGGGAGAGCCGGCCCTGGATGGAGATGAGCATTCGGGCCATTCCAGGCTCGCATCGGTACGTGGCAACGGCCGCGGCGCATCACGGCATCGCGTTCGGCTCGCTGATCCTCATCGATCCGCACCGGGAGGACGACGGCGCCATGTCGCAGGTGACGCGGCTGACGCCGGAGGTGCCGTTCCCGGAAGCGGAGACGGAAGTGAAGAAGATCCCGGAGTACATGGCCTACGGCACGCCGTGGCCGTTGAGCGAAGACGACTATCTGTGCGTGTACGGTGCGGACGCCCAGCATCGGGGCATCTACTGGCTCGATCGCGCCGGCAACCGGGAACTCGTGTACGCCGATCCGGACATCTCGTGCGTCAGCCCGATCCCCCTCGACGCGCGGCCGTGTCCGCCCGTCATCCCGAGGCAGACGGGCTCGGGGCGGGCTACCGTGGCGGTCATGAACGTGTACGACAGCGACTTCGACTGGCCCGAAGGCGCGCGGGTGGCCGCGCTCCGCATCATTCAGGTGTTGCCCAAGACGACGCCGCGCGCCGACGATCCCCGGATCGGCATTGCCAAAGGCACGAACGCCCGCAGCGTGCTCGGCACCGTGCCTGTCGAGGCGGATGGAAGCGCCCATTTCGAGGCACCGCCGGGCCGATTGATCTACTTCCAGGCCCTGGACGCCCGCGGCATGGCGATCCAGTCCATGCGGAGCGGCACCTACCTCCACCCAGGCGAGCGGCTGACGTGCCGGGGATGCCATGAGCGCAAGTACGCCGCGACGATTCCCCCCTCCCCCACGCCGCTGGCGTTGCAGCGTGCGCCGTCGCAGATCGAGCCCGATGTGTACGGCTCCCACCCGTTCAACTACGTGCGTCTGGTGCAGCCCGTGCTCGACAAGCACTGCGTGACGTGCCACGAGGAGAAGGAAGCGCTGGATCTCTGCGGGGATCTTGATGATGATTTCGGCTGGAGCCGCTCGTATCACAGCCTGACGAAGGATCATGCCTTCTACTTCAACGCATCGCGGAACGGCATCCGGCACGGAGTGCACGGCGGGAGCCGGACGACACCCGGCGCATTCGGCGCGCGGGCGTCGCGCCTGATGGGCTATCTCGACGAGAAGCACTACGGCGTGTCGTTGTCTGACGAGGACTTCCACCGGATCACGTTGTGGCTGGACTGCAATTCCGAGTTCTACGGGGCGTACGAGAACGTGGCGGCGCAGTCGCGGGGCGAAGTGGTGTGGCCCACGCTGAACTGAACGCCGAACCGGCTGGAGGATTCGGGACGCCATGAACGTGGTGATGGGGGCTGTGAGCGGGCTGGATTTCCTTGAGATCGCCCCATTCCTGTACTCGCTCCAGCGCTCGGGGTTCGAAGGCAACCTGATTCTGTACGCCCAGGACGAGTCGCCCGACACAGTGGCGCAACTGCGCGATCACGGCGTCCACATCATCGAGGTGGACGCGCCGGATGCCCTCAAGACGATGCGGATCAACTGCCTCCGGTACTTCGTGTATCAGCAGGTGCTGCCGACGTTGTCCGAAGACGCCGAGCACGTCATGCTCGCCGATATCCGCGATATCGTGTTCCAGCGGGATCCTTTCGCATTCGACATCGACGGCCGCCTCTGCTGCTTCCTCGAAGACAAATCGATGACGATCGGGAGCAGCATCGTCAACGCGGGCTGGATCGCGGCCGGCTACGGCCGGGATGCCCTCGCGGAGATGCAGCGGCGCCCCATCTCGTGCTCCGGCACGACGATTGGGCCGCTCGAACGCATCCGGGACTATGTGGACACCATGGTGGACGGGTTGCGCGAGGTTTCGCACCGGGTTCCGTATATTACGCATGTCTTGGGCGCTATCGATCAGGCGGTTCACAACACCCTCCTGTTCCGCGACGCCCTGGGCGACGTGCGGCTCGTCCCGAACGAGAACGGGCCGATCCTGACGATGAACTACGTGCCGGAAGACGGGGTGCGGTTCAACGACGAGGGATGGGTGGTGAGCGGCGACGGCACGGTGATCAACGTGCTGCACCAGTACGATCGCCATCCGGCCCTGATGCCGCGCATCCTCGAACGCCTCGGCCTGACGCTCGAACCGCCGGCCGGAGCGTAGCGGCCGGGGGCCGCGGCGGGCCGTGTACACCGGGAGATTGACGTGAGCCTATGGGAACGATTTGGACTGCGGCGGGTGGCGGGTGCTGCCCTTGGGGTGCTCTTGGCCGCCCGGGCGGCGGCCATGTCGGAAGAGGAATTGCAGGCCTTGTATCTCGGCGTGGCCGAGGGGGCCGTCGAAGCCTTCGAGCCGCTGTGGCACGAGTACTCCGACGCGATCCCGAATACGGGCTTCTTCGACATCGCCTCCTACGGGAACTGGAAGGATGACGAGTACATCTCGGCCGTCACGATCCCGCTGAACGGGCAACTCATCCTGTGCTACTCGGTTCTGCTGAACGAGACGGACAAGGCGGCCTTCTCGGCGTTGAACGTGCCGCGGGAAAGGCTGCTGGAACACGCGGTCAAGGCGATCCGGTGGTGTTGCCTCACGAGCGGATACGTGGCGGATCCGTATCCGTATCCCGTCAAAGGCGTGACGGACGGCCACTTGTCCGGCACGAACTGGATCCGCAAACACGGCCGGCCCGTCGACGTGCTGGGCTGGTATTCCGTGGGCGTGGCGAACCTGTGGGACGAACTCGATGAGGAGACGAAGGGGCTCGTCGAGCAACTGATGGTTGGGGCCGCCGCGAAGGAGGCCTATCTGTACGGGTGGCAGTATGCGGACGGCGGGCATCACGATCGCGTCAAACAGGACATGGCCAGCACCATCGGCGCGGCGTTTCTGTTTCCGGAGGTGGACGCGGCCAAGCCGTGCCGGGAGGTGGTGGCGCAGCAGTGCGTGGATCTGGTGGCCACGGTGCATGATCGGGCCTGCCCGGTGGTGGCCGATGGCAAGGCGGTGCGCGACTGGTTCCGGGCGTGGAATCTCTACGAGGACTACTCGAGCGATCACCACGGCTGGGCGCAGATCTGGTATGGGTGCGATCTCGTGTTTGAAGGGCGCGCGTATCTTGAACTCATGAGCGCCCTGACGGGCCGGCCGCGGCTCGAGGTGAGCGCGTATCCCGGGAACGGGTTTGACGGCGTGCTCGAGTGGGCGAAGGGCATCTGCCTGCCCGAGGGCGAGCCGGCGTCGGTGCACGGCGTGGAGTACGACTCGTACTACGGCGCGGGATTGCTCGCCTATTGCTACGGGGCCGTGGTGAAGAAGGATCCGGTGGCGGCCGCCCTCGAGGAGCGGGCTGCACGCCTCCTCGAATCCCATATCCAGGCCGTGGGCCTGTACGATTACCACCGGAACTCGCGCGCGAAGGCCGCCGCGGCCTATCTCATGCACAAGCACGCCGGCCCGCGCGCGGAGAGCGTGCCCTTCGGGCAGGCGTGGCAGGCCCTCTCGGGCACCTACCATCACCGGGGGCATCAGAACTTCGTGCATCGCGGCCCGGGGGCATGGGTATCCTTCGCGTGGGACTCGACGTCGTGCCGGGGGCGGGGCCCGCAGGGCTACGTTGTCCCGGTTTCGCTGGACACCCAGGAGCCGCTCATCTACTTCATGCCACGCTCGCTCGCGGGGGATGTCGACATGTTCGACGACGGCGCGCGCGTTCAACACCGGCAGCCGGAGACGGTGTACACCTGGGAGGCGGACGACACGGGATTCCACACGACGGGCCGGGCGCGGGACGCCTGGCTGGATCGCTACTGCGCCTTCTTCTGTTTCGGCGATGGGCCGGCCGTGCTGTTGACGGCGCTCGCCGCCCGTCAGGAGAGCCAACTAAGCTGGGCGGGCGTGCCCATCTGCCTGTACGCGCGGGAGGGCATCACCGGCCCGCGCACTTACCGCGACGCGGGAGGCGCCTTCGAGCTGGGGGGCGCCCAGGAGCATGTGTCCGACTGGTGGTGCGTGGACGAGCGGATCGGCCTGGCTATCGCCGGGGGCAACGGCCGGGCCAAGGTGGAGCGGCGGGAGGGTTACAATTGGGCGCGCAGCGGTGCGTATCGCGACAAGATGGACTGCCTGTTCGCGTCGCCCATCGGGCGGATCGATCTGAAGGCCGGCGAATTGGGCGCCGACGTCGCCGCGGCCGTCTATCCGTCCGCGACACCCGCGCAGGTGGAGCGCGCGGCGGCTGCGTTGAAGGCTGGGGCGCTCGCGGTGCCCGACGGCTGGCGGGGGGGCCTCGTGCCTGATGCCCGGCGGGAAGGACGCCGCTACCTGGCCGTGGCGAATCTGTGGGGGGCGCCCGGCGACGCGGTGCTGGAGCTTGCCTGTGCCGAAGGGGCGCCCGTGGCGTCCCGGGCATCGCTGATCACGGGCGGGACGGGCCGCCTCACGCTACGGCTCGAACCGCTCCATTCGTATGGCGACACCATCGGCCTGTACGTCAAGGTGCCGGACGGACACGCGATCGCCGCGGAACGCCTGGCCCGAGGCCGTTATCGGTTCTCTCCGATGGGTGGCGGGCCGGTTTCCGTCGAGGCGATTTGGATCGTCGACAACGCCGGCGCGGCCACCGTGTCGGCCCATTCCAACGCGGGCCCGGTGCCCGTAGCCGTGGAGGCGCGCGGCCAAGCGGTGTTCTGCTCTTTCACGCTGATGGAGCCCACCGTGGTCGAATTCAGCGAGCCGGGTGCGGCGGATCACGTGCCGCCCTTCGTGGATATCCGTTCCGTTGACGTGCGCGAAGACGGGCGGGTGAGCGTCTGCGTCGACGCGGCCGATTCGAGCGGCATCGGCTGGTGCGAGCTGGCGTGCGACGGCGCGGTAGTCGAGCGGAAGACGCAGCCCCCGTACGTCTGGGCACTTCGCCCGGAGCCTGGCTGGCACACCTTCCGGGCCGTAGCAGCCGACGCCTCGCCGGCGGCCAACGCACGTGCGTCGTTCAAGCGTACAGTCGAGGTGCGGATGCCGTTCTAGAGCCCGCGGGCGACTTCCGGCATGCCGGACTTGAAAGCGCACGGGCCAAACGCAGAAGATAGTGCCCCGGCGGGATTTCCCGTGTAGCTTCGGACGCCACCGAGAGGAGTACTCGAATGCCCAAACGTCATCCGAATATCGTCATCTTCGCTATCGACAGCATCCGGCGCGATCACATGAGTTGCTACGGCTATCCGCGGCTCACGACGCCCTATATGGATCGGCTCGCCGCGGGCGGCACGCTGTTCGAGAACGCCTTCAGCGCGTACATTCCGACGACACCGGCCTATTCGAGCATCCTCACGGGGTGCGACGTGATCGGCACGCAGATGCCGTCGTTGCGGCCGAAGGGCCCGCTGCCGAAGGAACTGCCTACGCTGCCGGAAGTCCTGCGCAAGGCGGGATACAACACCACCTGCGTCGGGTTCGGCGGTGGGTTCTACCGGGGATTCAACAAGTATCTCAACTTCGAGGGCTGGTGTTCGTACGAGGATCGGCCGGCCCGGAAGGCGGAGAATCTGAACGCGGTGACGGTGCCGGAACTCGAACGCCTGAGCCGCTCGAAGAAGCCGTTCCTCCTCTTCCTGCGGCACATGGATCCCCACGCGCCCTACCTCCCCCCCGCTCCCTACGACAGCATGTTCTACTCGAAGGATCCCTGCAAGAAGGGCAACAAGAGCATGAAACCCGTGTTCGCGTTCAAACCCTTCGCAGACTTCCTTGCCTCGTGGATGCCGCCGGGCATCACCGACAAGGACTACGTGATCGCCCAGTACGACGGCGAACTCGCCTACATGGACGCGTGCATCCAGCGGCTCATCACCCGGATCGAAGAGCTCGGCATCATGGAGGACACGCTGATCGTGATCACGGGCGATCACGGCGAGACGCTTTACGATCACGAGTGCTTTTTCGACCACCACGGGCTCTACGAGCCGACGCTCGTAGTGCCGCTGGTCTTCTACTGGCCCGGGAAGGTGCCGGGCGGCGTGCGGAGCCGGGCGTACACGCTGCACGAGGACTTGATGCCGACGGTGTTGGACGTGTGCGGCCTGAAACGGTTCGCCAAGGGCGCGAAGTTCGACGGGAAATCGAACCGGCGGTTCTTCACGGACACGGGAAACACCCACCGCTCCGAGTTCTACATCAGCGAATGCACCTGGATGCGGAAACAGGGCTGGCGGACGCCGGTGTGGAAGTTCTGGGACGCCCTCGAGCCCGATTTCCACGGCAAGCCGCCCGTCGAGTTGTACAACCTCGTCGAGGATCCCGAGGAGTCGGTGAATCTCGCGGAGAAAGAGCCGGCGGTCGTCGAGATGCTGCGGGGCCGGATGAACAAGTGGCTCAAGCGGCGCGAGCGGGGCACCGGCAAGACGAGCAACATCCTGAATTACGAACTCGGCGCCAACCTCTACATCGGCTCGATCGCCACGGCGAAGAAGCTGCAGGCCCGGTAGCTGCCGGGCGCCTGTGCCCGTGGCAAAGCAAGGAGTCCCACATGAAGATCGAGAACCGGTATTTCGATGTATCACCGAGGATCGTGCCGGCCGACGCGGAATCCACCATCACGATCACGCCGCTCTTCGGCCATTCCCAGTTCCTCGATGATGTTGTCTATGAGTTGAGCTATTTCCCAGTCGAGGAGTTCGCGTTGCACGGCGCCTGGCGGCCCGAACACCGCGAGCCGGTGACGCCGACGGATGGCGAACTTCGGATCCCCCAGTACTTCGAAGGCGAGCAGGAGCACGTCCTCTTCATCGAGGCCGTCACCGGGGACACCCGGAAGGTGGTGGGCGATTTCCGCATCTACTCGTTGAACGCGGATCTGTATGGGCGGCGCCCGTACCGCGGCGATTTCCACATGCACAGCTATCGATCCGACGGCAAGGAGTCGCCCGCCTACGTGGCGGGCGCGGCGCGGCGGATCGGGCTGGACTTCATGGCCCTTACGGATCACCGGCAGTATGAGCCGTCCATCGAGGCGCAGCAGGCCTATGGCGGGGTGGATATCGATCTGCGGCTGGTTCCGGGCGAGGAGGTGCATCCGCCCGATAACCCCGTACATATCGTCAATTTCGGCGGCCGGTTCAGCATCAACGATCTCATTCGCGACGAGGACACCTACCGGAGCCAGGTGGACGCGGTTCAGCAGGCCGTAGGCGCGGTGCCGCCGGGCGTGGACGCCTATCAGTACGCGTCGTGCCTGTGGTGCTATGATCGGATCCGCGAGGCGGGCGGGCTGGGCCTGTTCTGCCATCCCTACTGGTTCACCCAGCACCGCTACTCGCCCTCCGGCGCCCTCACCACCCACCTGTTCGACACGCAACCCTTCGACGCCTACGAG
>JAFGTL010000080.1 GCA_016934125.1 Candidatus Hydrogenedentota bacterium | reverse complement strand
GCGCTCGACGGTGACGCCGGGGTAGTTGCTCACGGACTGCACCGTGCCCGTGAGGTGATTGAACAGCGAGGTCTTCCCGGCGTTCGGGTTGCCCGCGATGGCGATCCGTGCCGGGGGCGTCACAGGACTTCGACCTCGATATCTTTGGCCTCGCTCATGCGGAGGGCGAGGTAGTAGCCTTTGATCGTCACCTCGACGGGATCCCCGAGCGGGGCATGGCGTTCGACGCGCACCTCGGCCCCCCGCGTCACGCCCATGTCGAGCAGCCGCTGCCGGATGCTGCGCGGCCCATCGCCCCGGATCTTCACGATTCGCGCCACGTCCCCGCTCACCAAGTCAAACAACGTCTTCGCCATTCCGTCCACGTCCTTACCTGCCGCCCAATCGCTGCTGCAAGCCCGATGGCTGCACCGCTACCGGGCCGGGCCGTCCATTATCAGAATCTTCTCGGCCATCCCGTGGCCGATGGCCAACCGCGTGCCGCCGAACGCCACAATCACCTGGCCGCACCCGGCCGGATTCGCCTGCATCACCTGCAATTCGCAGCCCGGCGTCAGCCCCATGCTGATCATCCGCGCGCGGAACGTGCCTCCGCCGGCCAGCGACACCACCGTCACCCGGCCGCCCGCCGGCACCGTGCTCAGCGGCCGAACCGATGCGCCCGTCATACGCCGCCGTCCTTGCCGCAGTCATCCCGGCCCGCGCCCGGGCACCCGTCCCGCCCGGCCGCGCACGCACACCCGCAGCACGCGCGCCGTCCCGTCCACGCGTCCCGAATCGCGCGAATCCCGAGAAACGCCGCGCCCGCAACAATCACCGCCACGATCGCCAATTCCAACACCGTTCCTCCGTCGCCTCAGTTCGAGCCCTTGTCCGCATCGGGGCCCGCCGGATCTTCCGGCTCTTTGTCCCGGGCGAATCGCGTCATCACCTTCTGGATGTCCGCGGCGCGGGACGAGTCGTTCAGCACGTGACGCATCAACCACACCAGCCGGCGTCCCGTCTCGAGGCTCATCAGGTGTTCCATCTTGCACGCGTCCGCCTTGGCGACGTCCGGCTCCGCGCCCAACACCTCCTCGAAGAACTTCGACAGAATCGCGAAATTCCCTTCGACGAGCCGCGCCATTTCCGCGCCGTCCTCCGTCAAGAGAAGAAACCGGTTGCGATCCTCCGACACCCAGCCGCGCCGCTTGAGCTGCGAGATCGCCATGGACGCGGCGCTCCGGGAGATCTCGAGCGTCTCGGCCACATCCGTCACGCGGGCGTAGCCGTATTCATCGCGGAGCGCATCGATGGCCATCAGATAGTGGCCGGCCGAGTGGGTGATGTCGTTCTCACCGAAGGCGCGCCAATATGTTGAGTCATTAAACCGATTGCTCATAGGGCATCCGACTTGTTAAGCATGCTTAACTCCGGCCCGCCGAATTGTACCTCACAACCGGCCCATAATCAAGCCAAACCGTTTTTATTCTTTGGGATACACCCGCTACCCGCGTTCTCCGCAGTCGCCCGCCGGCTGGGGCGACACGGGGTTCCGGTGGTTTCTGGAACTTTTGGCTCAACTCGCATATCCTTTGGGCCAGAGCCAAACCCGATTCGGGAGGTGTCCATCATGAAGTTCCTGACGGCCGCACAAATGCGCGAGGTGGATCGCCGCTGTATCCAAGACCTCGGGATCCCGGGGGCCGTACTCATGAACGCGGCCGGCTCGGCCGTATTCGGCCAGATCGCCCACGGCCCCGTCGGGATCGTATGCGGCAAGGGGAACAACGGCGGCGACGGGTTCGTCGTCGCGCGCTTGTGCCTGCTTGCCCGGCACGACACCCGCGTCATCCTCGTGGCCGATCCCGACGCCATTTCGGGCGACGCCGCGATCTTCCTGCGCGCATACCGCAATCTCGGCGGCGCGATCACGAGCGTGCAGGACGAGGCCGCCGCCGTGGAGGCCGTGGCCGGGCTCTCCGACCGCGCCGTCCTGGTTGATGCGCTCCTCGGCACCGGTATCAAGGGCACCGTCGAGGGCCCGATCCGCGCCGCCATTGCCGCCTGGCCCAACGTGCGTACCGTCGCCGTGGACTTGCCCTCCGGCATGAACGCCGATACCGGCGAGCCCTGCGGCCGGTGCGTACGGGCCGATGTCACCGTCACCTTCCAGTATCCGAAGAAGGCCTTCGAGAATCCCGCCGCCGAGGCCTACATCGGCCGGCTTGTCGTCGCCGATATCGGGATCCCGGCGGTTTGCGCCGATGACGAGGGCTGGGCGCGGCTCCGTCCCGCGGTGCAATCGCCGTGAGAACCTTCATCGCCATAGAGCTTCCCGACACCGCGCGGCAGGCCCTCGCCAAACTGAGCCGCCGGCTGCAGGCCTGTCCGATGCGCGCGTCCTGGGCCAAGCCCGAGAACATGCACCTGACGCTCCGCTTCCTCGGCGACATCGAGGAGCCGGACGTCGACACCATCCGCGAGATCCTCGCCGCTGCGTATGCGGGCGCCGAGTCTTTCGACCTCGATGTCCGCGGGACGGGCGTCTTTCCCAATGCCAGCAAGCCGAGTGTCGTGTGGGCCGGTGTCGTGCCGATCGAAGGCCCCCTCAAACGCGTCCAGGCCGCAGCCGAAGAGGCCGCCTGCGCCATTGGGCTCAAGCCCGAGCGCCGCCGCTTTCACCCCCACGTGACCCTCGCCCGCATCAAGGAGCCCGCCCGATCCGGTTCCCTGGCGGCCCTTCTCGTCCGCGAACAGGCGTTCGACGGCGGCTCGTTCTCGGTGGGGAGCGTGTCGCTCTTCTCGAGCCGGCTGGATGCCGGCGGAGCCGTTCACACCCGGTTACAGGAGTTTGCGTTCTAATGGATCACGTGATTCGCGGCGTCAACAGCCTGATGAGCCTCTACATGCTCCTGATCCTCCTCCGATGGGTAGGGCCGTGGCTCGAACTCGACTTCCGCCACGGCCGGCTGCGCTGGATCCCCGCGCTGACCGACCCCCTTATTGTGCCGATTCGGCGGATCCTCCCCCCCATGGGCCCCCTCGATTTCGGGCCGCTGGCCACCCTTTTCGCCCTATGGATTGTGCGCACCTTCATCGTGGCGGTGCTGATCGCCTCGCAGCACCCTTCGAGCACTGCCATTCCGGGATGAGTCATGTGGACGCGTAGACGAGCGCAGAACGGCGGCGATCCCTTCGCCCACGAACGCGAGGGCATGGTGGATCGCCAGATCGCCGCCCGCGGCGTCCGGGATCCCCGCGTGCTCGACGCCATGCGCGCCACGCCCCGCCACCGGTTCGTGCCGGAGCGGGCGCGCGAGTTCGCCTACGATGATCGCCCCCTCGAGATCGGCCACAGCCAGACCATTTCCCAGCCCTACATCGTGGCGTTCATGACCGAACTGCTCGAGCCCGGCCCCGACGACCATGTCCTCGAGATCGGGACAGGTTCCGGCTACCAGACCGCCGTGCTCGCCCACCTCGTCAAGCGCGTCACCACCATCGAACGGGTGGCTCCTCTCGCGGAGGCGGCCCGTAACCGCTTGGCCGATTTGGGCTACTGCAATGTGGCCGTCCACGCCGGTGACGGCACCCGGGGCCGCCCGGAGGACGCCCCGTACGACGGGATCCTCGTCACCGCCGCCGGCCCCCGCGTGCCCGACTCGCTACGCGCCCAGCTTGCCGACGGCGGCCGCCTCGTGTGCCCTGTCGGCCCCCGGGAAACGCAGCGACTCGTCAAGGTCACGCGCCACGGCGACCGGTTCGATGAACTGGCGAGCATCGGATGCGTGTTCGTGCCTCTCCTTGGCGAAGAGGGCTGGCACGCCTAGTCGAGGCGCCGTGCGCGCGGCGACGGCTCGACGCGGATCGGAAGAGACAAACGGGACACCACAGCCATGAACGTCGTCGAATTGAGCGGCGTCTGCTTCGAGCGGGGCGGACGCGACATCCTGAAGGACATCACCTGGGCCATCCAGAGCCGCGCCCATTGCGCCCTGCTCGGCCCGAACGGCAGCGGGAAGACCACGCTGCTGAAAGTGATTACCGGCTATGAGTGGGCCACCCACGGCGCGGTCAAAGTGCTCGGGAAACGGTTCGGCTCCTGCAACCTCCCCGCGCTGCGCAAGACCATCGGGTGGGTGAGCGCGGCCGTCGAAACCAGAATGCCGCCCCGCGACACCGCCCTCCGCATCGCGGCGTCCGGATTCGAGGCGTCCTTCGGCCTGTACCGCAGGCTCACGCGGCGCGAGTTCGGCCGCGCCCGCGACGCCCTCGCCAGCATGGGCGTCGATCACCTGTCCGAACGGCCCTACGGCCGGCTTTCCCAAGGCGAACAGCAGCGCGTCCTCATCGCCCGCGCCCTGGTGCCCGACCCCGCCCTCCTTGTCCTGGACGAGCCCTGCGTCGGCCTGGATCCCGTGGCCCGGGCCGATTTCCTCGACGACCTCGGGCGCCTCGCCAGCGAGCCGGAGGCCCCTACCCTCGTCTACGTCACCCACCATATCGAGGAAGTGGGCCCCTGGATCCGGCAGGTTGCCGTGATGAAACAAGGCACCATACTGGCTACGGGCACACCGGAGACGGTGCTCACCGGGCCGGTGCTCGGAGAGGCGTTCTCACGGCCCTGCACCGTGACGCATGACGGAGGTCAGTACAGGTTGAAGCTGGACAGCCACAATCGGTAGTCAACAGACAACAATTCGTAGTCAATAGATAATGCGAATGCTCCAGCCATAGCCTTATTGGGATCGACTGACTAATTCGGCGGGCCAAAAGACTGCTATCTGATGGCCTTCTTGTCCACCTTGCCCACCGCGGTCAGTGGCAGCTCCGTCACGAACTCGAACACCGTCGGCACCTCGTAGGCCGCCAGATTCTCCCGGCAGTGCTTCACCAACTCGCCCGAGAGCCCCCGGCCGGGCCTGTCCCCGTACGCCGGCGTGAGCTCCACCGCCGCCTTCACCAGTTCGCTCCCCGGCCGATCCGGATTCGGCACGCCCAGCACCGCGCAGCGCTGCACGGCGGGATGCTCGTTGAGTACGTCTTCCACCAGCCGCGAGAACACCTTGTAGCCGCCCACATTCACCATGTCCTTGACGCGATCCACGACGAAGAGATAGCCGTCCTCGTCCATCCTGCCCACATCGCCCGTGTACAGCCACCTCTCGCCCTCGAACTCCCGCAGGGCGAGCGCCGTCTCCTCCGCGTTCCTATAGTAGCCCTTCATGACCTGCGGCCCGCGGGCGATGATCTGCCCTTCCTGGCCTTGCGGCACCTCCTGCGTGCCCGTATCGAGATCCACGAGTTTGATCCGCGTGTTCTGCACCGGCACGCCCGATGCCCCGATCTTCTTCCGGCCGCCGTACAGATCCAGCGTGAGGAATCCCGCCGCCTCAGTCAGTCCGTATCCGGAACCGACCTGGGCGCCGCGGGTGGCGGTTTCGAGTTCGCGGTAGGTCTCGGCGGCAAACGGCGCGGCCGCGGCCAGACACCCCTCGAAGGACGAGAACGCCAGGGCATGAAAGGCGGGCTCTCTGAGCAGCATGTGGTATAGCGAAGGCACGTTGAACATGCTCGTGGGTGAATACCGCCGCATCTCGCGGCAGATGTAGCGCGTATCGCGCGGATCGGGAATCACGATCTGCGCGTTCCCGGTACTCAGCGCGTGCATGGACATGGCCGCGCCCGCAATGTGGAAATAGGGGAACGCGCAACAGTAGACGTGGCGGCCCCGGCCCTGCTTGAGCCACTGGGCGATCTGCCCGATGCTCGCCACGAGATTCCCGTGCGTCAGTTCAGCCCCCTTCGGGACGCCCGTCGTGCCGCCGGTGTATTGGATCAGACAGGTATCCTCGGGACTGCGCTCGACTTTCGGGGCGCGGGCCGGCCAGTCCGCCATGATCCGCATGAAGGGGACGATGTCCTTCCCGGGAACGGGCACGATCCTGCCGGTCGGAATCCGGCCCGCCAGCCGGCCCAACACCCGCTTGTAGCCCGGCAGGAAATCGGCGATGTTCGTGACGACCACATGCGTCAACCCCGGCATCTCGTCCCGGATCCGCATGAACTTCTGCTCGAACGTCCTGTCCAGCGTCACAAGCACCCGGGCACCGCAATCCTTCAACTGCTGCCCCATCTCCCGCGGCGACAAAAGAAACGAGAGTCCCGAGGCGATACATCCAGCGCGGAGCGCGCCCATCTGCGCGATGATGAACTGGAGCGAGTTCGGCAGGTTGACGGCCACGATGTCGCCCGGGCCGCACCCGGCGTCTACGAGGAAACTCGCGAACCGCGCGGATAGCGCCTCGATGTCCGCGAACGACTGCGTCACGCCCAGGAAATGGGCCGCAGGCCGGCCCCCGAACGCCCGGAGACTGCTCTCCAACAACTCGACGTACGAGCACTCCGGCACGGGCAGGTCGGCGTCGACCCACTCCATGTAATGCTTCACCCAGGGTCTGTCGGCATATTCCATTCAACGCACCTGTGCTGCCTGATCCTACGGCCGGCGGCCCCGGCCGCAGCCTGTCGAAGCATATGCCGGATGTTAGGAGCAGGTCAAGAACGGATGTCCGCGGAACTCACTCGCCCGCCGTTTCAGGAGGGAAATGCAAGGAACTCGCGGTAGAGAGAGACGCGGAAAGAACGTTCTCCCTCCTGTGGTGTTGCTTCCCTTGGGAATGAGGTAACTTGGGGGGATGGGTGAGACGCGGCCCCTTTTGACAAATGCTGGCCCGGGCCATAGAATGCCGCCCGGAGAATCGAGCGTGGCGACACTGGAATTCACGGCCCTCGGGGGCGGTTCGGAGATCGGCGCAAACAGCTATCTGCTTGCAGCCGAAGGACATAGCATACTACTCGACTGCGGCCTCCACCCGAAGAAGGAGGGCGTAGACGCGCTCCCGGACTTCTCCCGCCTCAACGACGTTCCCGAAGCCGTGATCGTGTCGCACGGCCATATCGACCACTGCGGCGCGGTTCCCTATCTCGTCAAGCGGTTCCCGTCGATCGAGTGCTACGCCACACCGCCCACCGTCCAGATCATGGATCGCATGCTGCACAACAGTGTATCCGTCATGGGCACCCTCGCCCTCGAACAGGGGATCGAAGGATATCCGCTCTATTCCCACTCCGATGTCGACCTCACCATCCGCCGCACCTACGGACTCGATCTCGGCCGCGAGTTCGCCCTCACCTGGGACAGCCCGTTCACGGCCAGCTTCCACCATGCCGGCCACGTGCTCGGCAGTGCAAGCATCCTACTGCAGGTCGAGGGGCACACCGTCTTCTACACCGGCGACGTGTGCATGGGCGATCAGGAACTCATGGGCGGCCTGACGCTGCCCGCCGACGGCGTCCACGTCGACACCCTCATCGTCGAGTCCACCCGCGGCGCTCACGTGGACGTCGGCCATGCCACTTACAGCCGCGAAGTGGAACGGCTCGCCGCGGAGGTCGCCTCCGTGCTCGAGCGCGGCGGCACCGTGCTCGTGCCCTCCTTCGCCCTCGGACGCACCCAGGAACTCCTCAACATCATCGCCCGCCTCATCGAGTCCGGCCGCCTGCCCGATGTGCCGGTATACGCGTCCGGGCTGGGCCGGGCCATCTACGAGGTGTACGGGAAATGGGGCGAGTACCTGCGCCCCGATGCGACGCTGCGTCCCCTGAGCGACTTCGCGCGGATTGGCGACGTCTGGGAGCGCGGCGTCCGCCGCGAACTCCTCCGCAAGCCCTGCATCATCGTGGCCACCTCGGGCATGATGGTGGAGAACACGCCCTCGGCCATGATTGCCATGGACGTCGTCCGGCACACGCACCACGCCATCTTCTTCGTCGGCTACCTGGATCCCGATACGCCCGGATACCGGCTGCTCCACGCCGAGCCCGGCGAGCGCGTCGTCCTCGAATCGAGCGCCCCGCCCGTCGAAGTCCTCCTCGAGAACCGCCAGTCCTTCAACCTGAGCGCCCACGCCACGCGCGAGCAACTGGGCGAACTCATCGCGCGGATCGAGCCCACCAACGTCGTCTTTGTCCACGGCGATGCCGACGCCGTGGCGTGGATGCGCAGCCACTGCAACGGACGCTATCGCGGGTTCGCCCCGCTCTCCGGCGAAACCCTCGCCCTGGAGGCCTGACCCATGGCGCGCCGCCGCAATCCCGTCATCGAATGGATCATCACGAGCGCCTGCCTCACCTTTGGCGCGATCACGGCCCGGCTCCCCATACCCGTGTGCCGCGGCCTCGGGCGCGCCGTCGGCCTCCTGGCCTACTCCCTCGTTCCCCGTGTCCGCCGCGTGTCCCTGGCCAACCTCGACCTCGCCTACGGCGACACCCTTACCCGGCGTGAGAAGGTACGCATCGCGAAACGCGCCGCCCAGAACATGGCCATCGTCGCCGCGGAATTCTCCCATCTCCCCCGCCTCCGTGGCGACTTCCTCCGGAAGCACGTCCGCATCGTCGGGTTCGAGCACCTCGATTCGGATCGCGGCACCGTCCTCACGGGCACCCACCAGGCAAACTGGGAGTGGATCGTGCCCGCCCT
>JAFGTL010000079.1 GCA_016934125.1 Candidatus Hydrogenedentota bacterium | reverse complement strand
TGTATCCGTCCGGCTGGCCGTGCAGATCGTGGCGCAGGTGCTGGCGGCGCTCGACTACGCCCACCGGGCGGTCGTGCATCGCGACATGAAGCCCGAGAACATCATGTTGATGCCGGGCGAGCACGTGAAGGTGCTCGATTTCGGCCTGGCCAAGGCCATGGACGAAGAGGAAGGCGTGCCGGTGCCGGGCGGCAAGACGAGGCGCGTCATCGGCACGGCGGCCTACGCGGCGCCCGAACAGAAACGCCACGAGGAGATCGACGGCCGGAGCGACAACTACGCCGTCGCCCTGATCTTCAAAGAGCTGCTCACGCTACGCACGCCCATCGAGGAGCAGGTGGAGGTGGGCGCGGTGCGCGACGACGTGGCGCCCGGCCTGCTCGAGGTGTTCGAGAAGGGCGCGCGTCCCGCGCGCGACACGCGCTGGCAGACGGCCGGCGAGTTCCGCACGGCCCTGCTGGCGGCCTTCGAGACCTCCTACCGCCACACGTCGGCCCCGGTGAAATCGGGCGAACCGGGCCGGAAGGTGTCGACGGAGGGGATGGTATACCTCGAGGGCGGCAGTTTCCTGATGGGGAACGACGCGGTGCCCGAGGAAGCGCCCGAGTTCGAGGCGTCTGTGAAGCCTTTCTACATTGATGCCTACCCGGTGACGACGGCCCAGTACCGGGCGTTCCTCGACGCCACGGGCCACCCCGTGCCGAAGTTCTGGGGGGATAATGAGTTCAGCGGGCCCGATCAGCCCGTTGTCGGCGTGACGTGGGCCGATGCGAACGCCTACGCGGAATGGGCGGGCAAGCGACTCCCCACGGAAGCCCAGTGGGAATTCGCGGCGCGGTCGCGCGACAACCGCCGCTACCCCTGGGGCACCCAGGAAGTCGATCCCATGCGCTGCAACTACGGCGATCACCTCAACACCCCATCCATCGTCACCATGCACGAAGACGGCGCCACGCCGGATGGGATCTACGACCTCGCCGGAAACGTGTACGAATGGACGCTCGATCCCTTTGTGCCGTATACCAGCAGAATCCAGGGCAACGGCCCGCCCGCGGATGAGCCCCGCCGCGTTGTCCGCGGCGGCTCGTGGCACAGCCCGCCCCACGAGTTGCGCTGCACCTTCCGCAAGGGCCTGTTCCCGGAGACGCAGCTCGCCACGGTGGGGTTCCGTTGTGTCGTGCCCGCCCGCCACGCCTTGGCCTGATCGGCCCTGCGTGTCCGTCCAGCCGCCCGCAAAGCGTGCCACGCGCCGCCCACCCGTTCCCGGGCACATGACTTCGGGTTTGACACGGTTTCCGGCCTGTCCTATACTGCTGTTTGCGAACCCGACTGGTAGCGTCAAGCGGGGATTCTGCTTTTTGCAAGCCATTGGAGGGATTGGCGATGGAAAGGCTCACCGAAGAACGCGGCGACCGCACGTGGAGACTGTTTCATATCGGCTGGTATGTCAACCTGCTCGCCTTTCTGGGCGTGCTGGCCTGGGCCTTCTGGCTCGTGCTGCAGATCGGCATGGCGCGCGCAGAAGAACAGCCCGTCCAAGTGTCGGACATGATCATGATGATGGGCCTGTTCATCATCGCCGCGGTGTTGCTGATGGGGGCAGGCATTTCGCGATACCAGGCGCGCCTCGAAGGCCAGCACCTGGAACTGAAGCTCGCCATCAACGCGTTGAAGGATAGTGTCGGACGATCAAAGGAGAGTGCGGCCAGGCCGGCGGAGTAAGAAGAAGCCAAATACGGGAGCCACGCCCGCTGCCCGAGCCTGCGGCGCCTGAGCGCGACAGACTCGGCAACGGGGCGGGCGCGTTTCCTGGGCCGCGTGGAGCGAACCATGGTGGATGGACATGTACTGGTGCTGAACAGGCTGTGGGTGGCTGTTCACATCACCCCGGCCCGGCGTGCGCTCACGCTCATGTATCTCGGCGCCGCGCGCGCAGTCCATCCCGCCGACTACTCGCTCTATGCCTTCGACGACTGGCTCGAGCTGTCTCAGGACGGGCTCGGGGGCCGCTACGTGCACACCCCGAGCCTGCGGATCCGGATTCCGGAGGTCATCCAACTCACCCTCTTCAACGGCTTCGTGCGCCATCAGGTTCGGTTCTCCCGCCATAACGTCTTCGAGCGCGACTCGAGCACGTGCCAGTACTGCGGACGGCGCTTCCCGAGATCCCAACTCACCATCGACCACGTCATTCCCCAGTCGCGGGGCGGCGGCGAAACCTGGGAGAACCTGGTTCTGGCCTGCGTGGAATGCAACGTGAGAAAGGGAAACCGGACGCCCGAAGAGGCCGGGATGCCGCTGATCCGGCGGCCGATCCGTCCGGCCTGGATGCCCCATTTCGGCCGGCGCGTGCCGAGCGGGCAACTCGCAAGCTGGCAACGGTTCGTGGACGCGCGGCAATGGGGGTTGACGGCCCGCGAAGGGGCCTGACGGCCTCGCGCCCGGGCCGGCATCTTCCCGTCTCCAACCGAGAATCGCCATGTGAGGACGAGATCGCGTGTATGCCGAAGTCGTGTTGCCCCTCCCGGTGGATCACCCGTTCACCTACGCCGTGCCCGCGGCGCTCGACGCCCGGGCCGTGCCCGGCATGCGCGCCATCGTGCCCTTTCAGAAACGCGTCGAGACCGGCTACATTGTGGCCCGCCGCGACACCACCGACGTCGAGAACGTGCGGCCCCTCATCGATCTCCCGGACGACGGCCCCGTGTTCGCGCCCGACCTCCTCGATCTGTGCAAATGGATGGCCGAGTACTACTGCTGCACCTGGGGCGAGGCGCTGCACTGCGCCGTACCGCGGGGCTTCGCGATCCGCACCAAGCTGCGCTACACGCTCCAACTCGATCAACTCAGCGCCGGCCGGTTCTCCGAACGGCAGCGCAAAGTCATCGCCGAACTCCACCGCCGCGGCCCCCTCACCCAGGGCCAACTCGCCAAGGCCGTCGGCGCCGGCGCCCTGAGCAATACACTCCGCGCCCTCGTGGCGCGCAACATCCTCGTGGCCGAGCCCCTCGCCCAATCCGCCGGCGTGTCGCCCCACACCGACACCTGGGTGCGACTCATCGAGGATCGCATCCCCCCGCCCGACGGCCTCGCCGCCCTGCAACGCCGGGCCCCGCGCCAGGCGGCCGTCTACCTCGACTTGCTCCACGGCGAACCCGAACGGCTCGCGGCGGCGCTGTACGACAAGCACCGGGTTGACTCGACGATCCTGCGGAAGCTCGAAGAACGGGGCCTCATCGAGCGGATCGAGCGCGAGAGCTTCCGGATCCCGGAACTGGCCCGCGATCACGGGGCCGCGCTGAAACACACGCTCAACGACGAGCAGAAAGCCGCCTTCGAGCGGATCGCCGGGGCCGTGGCCGGGCACACCTTCCAGACGTTTCTGCTTCAGGGCATCACGGGCTCCGGCAAGACGGAGGTGTATCTGCAAGCCATCGAGCGCGTCCTCGAACTGGGCCGCGACGCCATCATCCTCGTCCCCGAGATCTCGCTCACGCCGCAAACGGTGGGCCGGTTCAAGGCCCGGTTCGACACGGACATCGCCGTGCTCCACAGCGGGCTCGGCGCAGGCGAGCGCTACGATGAATGGCGCCGGGCCCAGCGCGGCGAGGTGCGCATTGTCGTCGGGGCCCGTTCGGCCGTGTTCGCGCCCCTGCCGAATGTCGGCATCATCGTCGTGGACGAGGAACACGACAGCTCGTACAAGCAAACCGATACGCCGCGGTACCACGGCCGCGACGTGGCCATCATGCGCGCCAAGATGAACGACGCCGTGTGTGTGCTCGGCTCGGCCACGCCCTCCATCGAGTCATACCACAACAGCGAATCGGCCAAATCCGAGCGGCTCGAACTGCACCGGCGCGCTACGAACGCCGCGTTACCCGCCGTCGAACTCGTCGATATGCGCGTCGAGGCCCGCGAGGCCGGCGGCAAGGCCTTCCTGTCGCGGCGGCTCGAAGAAGAGGTGCGGCGCCGCATGGAGGCCGGCGAACAGGTGCTTCTCCTGCTCAACCGGCGCGGCTTCGCCCCGTTCGTCCTGTGTCCCCAGTGCGGCTGGGTGGCCGAATGCACCGACTGCAACGTCACCATGACTTACCACGCCAAGGGCGGCTACCTGCTCTGTCATTACTGCAACGCCCGCCGCGATGTGCCCCAGGTGTGCGACGAGTGCTTCTTCAATCCCCTCCTCTTTCTCGGCGTCGGCACCCAGAAGATCGAAGATTACCTCGCCCGCACCTTCCCCGACCGCCGCATCGAGCGCATGGACGCCGACACCACCTCCGGCAAAGGCGGCCACGCCAAGATCCTCGGCCGCCTCGCCTCCGGCGACATCGACATCCTCGTCGGCACGCAGATGATCGCCAAGGGCCACGACT
>JAFGTL010000078.1 GCA_016934125.1 Candidatus Hydrogenedentota bacterium | reverse complement strand
ATTTCTGGAAGAAACCTCGTTTTATACGACTACCGCTCGGGCCCAAAAGGGGAGGTCTTCTACAATCTCGAGGCCTTCGACGACGACGGACACCGACTGTGGACCGCCGAGAACCCCAGCTCCGGACCTCCGGCCGCCTATGTGGAATTCATGTCCCACGACCCCTTGCAGGTATGGGACTTTGCCTGCCTTGTCTGCACCATCGACCCCGAAACGGGGAAGCTGCTGGATGTGGAATTCCGGAAATGAGCCACGACCACGCCCTCGATCTTCCCAGAGGGCATCGACCGGTACGATTCGGGTAAACGGCGGAGAAAGGCGGCTCGGAGGAAGGCCTGATGGGATACGACCTGCACATCACGCGCGCTGAGGACTGGTGCGAGAATGAGGGTTCCTGGATTACGCACGAGGAGTGGCGCGCCGCAGTCGATGCCGATCCGGAACTCCGCTTCTCCGAGGAGAATTCCGTCTCGTTCGATGGGGAGGAGTCGGCCGAGCGCCTGGTCGAGTGGGTAGCGGGGGGCAAAACGCCGGGCGAGCCGGGCGGCTGCCTCTACTGGGATGAGGGCAACCTGTGCACGAAGAATCCCGGCGAGGCGTTTATCCGCAAGTTGTGCAGCATCGCGGATCGGCTAAACGCCACCGTTCAGGGCGACGACGGGGAGCGATATCCAGAAGCCCTCGAGCCGCAGCCCGCGAAAGGCTCTCATCGCGTGGCCGTCTCGCTGGCGCTCTCGGCCGTGGCCGTGGCCGTCTTCGCGCTTCTCGTCGGCATCGCCGCAACAGACCACACCCCGCCGGGGACGCCGCCTCCGTGGGGCTACGCCGCCGCTGAGGCCGGCCTTATGCTGCTCACACTCGGCGCGTGGATCGCGGGGGTGCTGCTGGCCTTAACGGCCTGGTTCGAGGGCCAGCCGGGCCGCGGGCTCGCCGTGGCGGCGTCGGCCGCAGGCGCGGGCGCGATTGCCGTTCTCTTTCTGCTGCTGGAATAGCAGGACGGCCAGACGGTAGCTCAGGCGGCGCGGCGGATCCGCCGGGGGCGGCGGGGGCGCCGGGGGCGCCGGGGCTTCTTGGGATCGTCGCGTTCCGGCGTCCATTCCTCCGGGCGCAACGGGGCCAGGCCGTGCTTCATCCGCGCCTTATCGCATTCCTCGTGGCGCTGCCCGTCGAAATAGGAGGGCACGAAGGCGCGGCAGGTGGTCGAGCGACACGCGTAGATGCTGCAATGGGCGGACACGCCGATCTCGCCGACAAGCGCGACGCAGCGGGGATCGTTCTGGTTTGTGCCGCTCATGGCGCGCCGGAACGGCGTCGCATCTTCGGTGAGTCCCACGGGCACCCCGCCGGGCGTCTCGTCGTCGGCCTCGCGCCAATAGAAGGTGCAGCGGTAGTAGGCGCAGCACGCGCCACAGCCCAGGCAGGGGTTGTTCACCCAGCCTCCGGAGCGATCGTCCACAGGCGTATCCTCGATACCGCGCCTCGCGCCGCGGCATGTCCGTAGTCCGGTTGAGAAGCCAAGCGGCGAATTCTATCCCGGCCAAGGCGCCCCGCGCCAGCATTTTCTCGACGCCTCGGAGCCCGCAAGATCCACCGGCGAGGGCGGCGGTGCCACACCGGACGCGGGCCCGCCGCTGTTGCGCGGCCAAGGATGCTGTGCTAGACTCGCGGCAGGGCATCAGGGGCTGGATTCGGGGCAGGGGATCTGATAGCCCGGCTCGCAACACGAGGAGTGCGGGAGCAATGATAGCCAGTGCTTTCCTGTTCGTCGCAAGTACCATCGTCAGCGGCTCGGCTGAAGCCGACGCGGACGCCCCGACGGCGGAGGAATTGCTGGGGCGCTGCTATGCGCGCGAGGAAGGCCTTGCCAGTGGTCATGTCGAGGTGTCCTGCGCGCGCCGAGGGCGGGATGGCACCGCCTTGGAATCTGAGGATCTCTACCTGGAATGGGATTCGAGCGGGAGGTTCCGGCTCGGGTTGTGCGACGGGGACGAATCGCTGCTGTGCGTATCGGACGGCAAGACGTGCCTCACCCGCGACGGGACAAGGTGGGATCGCCGGTTCATTGGAAATGACGCTTTCCCTGCGTCCTATCTCGATGCGGCGGGGCCGTCTGCGCGCGAGGCGTTAACCCTCGCGGCGGAACGATTCGTCCTGTTGCACCACTGGTTCCTGTTTCCCCTTTCATCAGGCAGGGAACTCTCTCTCGAAGCCGTTCTACGGAGCGATTCTTTCGGGCCGGACACGGAGTTGAGAGACGCGTTGGCGATCGAGGACGACGACGTGTTGCTGCGAGGGGCCAAGCACCGGATTCCCCTGGCATCGGGATCCGGGCCGCGCAATTACTCGGTGCTGTACGCGGTGGATCCGGAACGTGGGTTGATCACGGGCCTTGCCTACGACACCGACGGCGACGCCGCGATGCAGGTGCGTTGGGAAGGGGCCGTGAAGGTGGCCGACGGCGTGTGGATGCCGGAGCGGATGGTGATCCATGGCGGGAGGGAAGGCCAGCCCGACACGGTGGTGCAACTCGACGCCGAGCGGACTTGGCTCGGGCCGGTCGCCGAAGCGCGCTTTCGGCTCGGCACCGAGCCGCCGCGGCAACCGATTGCGTGGCCCGAGGACGGCACCACCGACGAATCCCTCTTGATCGCGTTCCTGGATCACGGAGTCGAGCCCGTGCTCGATCTAGTCATCAGATCACCGCTGGTAAGCCTCATGCTGGCAAGCGCCGGGGTTGCATTTCTCGTCTGGCGACGACGTGGCCGCGCGACAAGCGGCACTCAACACCACGATGAGCACAACAGCTTACGAGAAGGCGACTGAGCCGCGGCCTGGGGCACAGCCAGGGCTTCGGACGGGGTATGATCGACAACGACGACTCGAAGGGCCGGGCACGTGATGCCGTCAGAGATCGCGCCAGAACAAGGCGAAAACCGGATCGGAACGAGGGCGATTGCAGATGAACGGGCGGGAAAGCGTTTCTCTCGAAGGAGACGTGAAAGGCAACGGCGGGCCAGTGTGGCGCATGACGTGGCAGGGGGCGGCTGGGTTCGTAGTCGTTCTGCTGTGCGTGGCGTTCGTGTTCGCCCTGAGCGCGGGCGCCCTCGTTCATGCCCTGAAATCGGGCTCGCCCGTCGGCGGCTCCCTTGTGAGCATATGTCTCACGGGACTGCTTGGCGTGGTGCTCCTGAGAATGGGGATCGTCGGGCTGGATTGCGACGCGGACGCGGGGCGGATCAGGCCGGCGATCGGCACCGGCGTCATACACGTCGTACGGATGCATTGGGCCCTCCGGTTTCGGATGCTGATCGTCGACGCATTCCTGTTTTCCGTCGTGCCGGAGCGCAAACGCCGGCGGTTCCTCGTGGGGTTCGGCCTGCCTCTGTCCCGTTCCGGCCGCCGCAGTGGTTCCATGCTCATGGACGAACTCACCTGCGTATGCCCTGTGGGTAACGTCGGCCCCGTGTGGTTGATCTTCATCGCCCTTGACGCGGCGGTGCTCTTGGCCATCATCCCTGGATGCATTGGGCACTAACGGCTAGGGCAGGAACGGGCATCGCGCGCCGGATTCGCTCAGGAGGACTCGGAGTCGGGTGGCGTGTCGTCGTCGGGTTTCAGGAGATTCCCGAGGCCTTCGAAGGGTTGGTAACCGAGAGATTGGGCCGGGCGATCATCGGGGGCGTCGCTGTCGAAATACCCGCCTTTTCGTTCGCCGAGGTGCTCTTCTTCGTGGCAATGGACGCAGAGCAACTCCCAATTGCTGCCATCGGGCGGGTTATTCATGTGATTCGAGTCTTTGTGGTGGACGGTGAGTTCGTGGAGATCCTTGCCGGAGAACTCGCGCCCGCACCACGCGCACACGTGGGGGAACAGCTTGAGCGCCTGCTCGCGATACGTCTTCTCGCGGAGCGCCTGGCTCTTCCGCACCTCGGCAAGGAACCGCGCTTTCCGCTCGGGATCGAGCCGTCTTTTCTTGGGCCGCATACTTGTCTGCCTCGACGTTTGCCGCATCCGGACAGGCCCGCACCGAGCCTGCCGGGCATCATACCGGCGGGGCCCCGGGCCGTCAACCCAGAACGTCTGGCAGCGAAGGGCGGCGCGTCTGAAGTCTTTGGCGGTGTGCGGGTTCCGCTCGGCCACACGGCCACCCGCCGGGTGAGCATTGCGGAATTAAAGGAATTAAAGGGAATTAAAGGGACACAGTACTCAATTTTTTCTTGGATCCTTTTGGGCCCGGGCTTGCGGTTTCTCAGCGGCCCCCGAATCACCCGAAAGTGGGTCGCGGTTGCCCGCTGGGCGGGCATCCGGAGGTTGCTGCGCCGGGTTGAGATGGTGCGCCATTCCGGGCGGTGCCGTGCACGCAACCCATGGCCTGCGAACAGGACGACGCAAACGGCCCAGGAATCCAGAAATTGAGTATTGTGTCCCTTTAATTCTCGCTACCAGACGTTCTGGGGCGAACGCGCCTGTGGCGTTCTGCTATGCTTCGGCGCGATGAGTAACGAGAACGGGGCGAACGCGAATCCTCCAAGACGAATCCACATCGTCGGCGGGCCGGGCAGCGGCAAGAGCTACCTGGGCCGGACGCTCGCCGCGGCCCTCGGGGTGCCTGTGTGCGATCTCGACAGCCTGTTCTGGGACAACGACCACGCCACCTACGGCGTGCGCGCCGAGCCCGACGTGCGCGATCGGAAACTGGCCGAATTCGTCGCCCAGGACGGCTGGGTGGTCGAAGGCGTTTACCACGCCTGGGTGGGCGCCAGTTTCGAGCGGGCCGAGGCGATTGTCGTGCTCCGGCCCGGGCCGATCCTGCGCGACGCGCGCATCGTCCGGCGGTTCCTGGCGCGCAAACTCGGGCTCGAGCGGGCCGTGAAGAAAGAGACGCTTGCCGGGTTGATCGGGCTGCTCCGGTGGAATCACGGATACGACAACGATAACCTGGCCCGGGCGCTTGACGCGCTCGAACCCTACGAACACAAGGTGCACGCGTTCCGCAGCGCCGACGCGGCCGCGGCGTTTCTCCTCGCCACGCCGGAGGCGTGACGGGCGCGTCGCTGTTGACGGAGCCACGGGGATTTGGCAGAGTAACGATCCGTGGCGGGGATTTTCGACGGAGGAGAACATCATGCGACAAATCGGCGTAGTCATCGCGGCGTTGGCGTTTGCAGCGGCCGCGCAAGGAGCGGCGGCGCAGGAAGCGGCGGCGCAGGAAGCGGCGGCGCAGGGAGCGGCGCAAGGCTGGACGCTCGAACAAGCGGCCGTAGTCGAGGGGTTCCTGGTGCCCGAATGCCTGTGTCCGGATCCGGAGTCGGGTGCGGTGTACGTGTCGAACGTGGAGGCGGCCGAGGACGAGTACTGGAACGACGACGGGAAAGGGTTCGTGTCGCGCATGACGGCAACGGGCGAGATCGAGGCGTTGCGGTGGCTGGACACCGATCCGCTGGCCGTGCTGAACGGGCCCAAGGGCCTATGCATCCTCAAAGGCAACCTCTACATCGCCGATAACGGCCGGTTGCTCCGGTGCCCGATCAAAGAGAAGGGCCCGGTGGCCGAGGTGCCGCTGCCGCGCACGGGCAAACTGAACGACTTGGCCACGGACGGCGAGTTCCTCTACGTGTCGGACACGGAACTCGGCCTCGTGTACAAGGTGGGCCCGACAGGCAGCCAGACCATCATCCAGGCGCCGCCTTCGGTGAACGGCGTCACCTGTTTCCGGGGCCGGCTCTTCGCGGTGGGTTGGGACACCCACGAGGTATACGAACTCGATCCCTCGGGCGACAATCCGCCGGTGCCCTTCGGCGTGGCCGAGCATTTCACCAACCTGGACGGCATCGAGGTGCTCGCCGACGGCACGTTCATCGTGTCCGATTTCATGGGCAACCAGGTGTGCAGCATCGCCCCGGATCGCAAGACGGTGCAGGTGTTGGTGCAGCTCGAGTCGCCCGCCGACATCGGCATCGACCGCACCCGCGGGTTGCTCTACGTGCCCCAGTTCATGCTGAACAAGGCGGTGATCTACAAGCTGCTCCGGCCGTAAGGTGTCGCCGGCGCCTGCTGCGGCGTTCGCGATGTCAGAGGGGGCAAGGGGGGCTTCAGATGATGGCAGACGCGAAGATCCGTTCGGTGGCCGAATTCATCAAGAGAGTCACGGCGAAGCTGTCACGGTGGCCGAAGCCGTGTGTCCCTTGGTTTCGGGGCGAGTCCCAGGATCTCCGCAAGCGCCCCGCCCTGCGCCCCCGAGTGGCTGAATACAAGGAGCAGGAGAACTTCCTCCTGCAGAGCTTCCGGCGGAAGGCTGGAGGTTTCGCACATATTCCGCCTTTCGAGCGCACCGATCTGTGGCTTTTCCTTGCACAGCATCACAACGTGCCGACGCGCCTGCTCGATTGGACGGAAGGAGCCCTGATTGCGCTGTTCTTCGCCACGAATGAGCTCCAGGAAGACCCCGTGGTGTACATGCTGAATTCGTGGAAGCTCAACTATCTTGCTATCGAGTGTCTCAGGAGTCTGTCGCCACTCGATTTCGCAGCACGCTTGGGGATGAAGCTGAAGGACGCAGAGCCGGAGGAGGTAGAGGAGAAGGCAAAGAGGGAGCAGGACGAGTTGGAAGAACTGACGAAGAGGCCTTCGTTCGAGTCTCTACTCACGTGGCCAGGCACGGCCCTGGGTTACGTGAATATCGCACCGGCTTGGGAAGAAGGCGGCAAGCGTTCGGGAAGAACCGGCGCTGAGGTGCCGATGGCCATACCCACGACGTATCAGGAGACGCGGATGATCTCCCAGCGCAGTTGTTTCACTGTGCATGGCTCCCGCCTCGACTCGATGGTGAGTATCATCGAAGACAAAGCGGGCTCCTTGGAGGACTTCCTTATCCCGTTCTGCATCGACGGAGACAAGGACACGCAAAAGAGGATTCTCAGCGACTTGGCGACGCTTGGCGTGGGCCATGCGTCGATCTTCCCGGATCTCGACAGGCTCGGACTCGAGTTGAAGGCCGAAGCAGAGAGACGACGTGACTGCGAGACGATGGAACCGCGGGCGCAACGCTCCGATGGCCCCGACACGCCATCGGGCGGCGGGAGCCATGGCCTTAACGTCACGAGCACTGGCCCGGCATAGCCAGTCACGCCAGAAACGGGGGCTTCACGGCGTGCCCACAACCAAGGGGAGAGAGCCTATGCGTGCAGCCTCACTCGGGGCCATTCTTGTCCTGATTGTCGCCGTGTCGGCCGCGGGCGAGAGCCTGGCCGAGCGCGCTTTCGCGCACCCGAGGCCGGACGGCGCGCCCAAGGCGAGCGACGTGATCATGCGCAGCCTGCGCGCCCATCCGGCGGGCCAGAGCGACCCCCACGATACACTGAAGGCCCTGGGCGATTTCCACGTCACCCGCCTCGAATGGGCCTACATCACGGATCCGGGGTTCATCTCGAAGGTGCACGAGATGGGCTGCGTGTTCGGCGGGGCGGTGTCGGCACCGTCGTATCTCCCTGCAAACAAAGAAGATGACTGGTTCGAGCAGGTGGTCATCGTCGACCTCGAGGGCAACCCGATCATCGCGCCGTGGAAACGAACCTGGAACCGGACGCTCTGGGGCTGCATCAACAATCCGGAACTCGAACGGGGCTATGTCGAGTATCTCAAGAAGTGCGTCGACGCGGGCGTGGACGTGATGCAGCGCGACGAACCCGAGGCCAACCTCGGCGCAACGCATTGGGGCGGCTGCTTTTGCGACCATTGCATGGCGGGGTTCCGCGACTGGCTCGCGGCGCACACCTCGCCCGAGCAGCGCGCGCAACTCGGCATCGACGACGTGGCCGCCTTCGACTACCGCACCCATCTCCGGGGCCAGTCCGCGCCGGTGGGCGACGCGTTCCGGAAATGGGACGGCGGCGAACTCAAGAAGCTCTTTGTCCAGTTCCAAACGGACGCCACCGTGGCGTTCCACGAGCGGACGCGGGCGGCCATGAACGCCTATGCCGGCCGGGCCGTGCCCATGTCGTGCAACAACGGCGGCCGCCACTGGGGGCCCGTCCACCTCGGGTTTGACTGGGCCTTCGGCGAACTCTCGTACGGTCATGCGACCCCTATGACGCTGAACCTGTCTATGGGCGCGGCGCGGAAGTTCGACCGCGTCCAGGTGGTCACCATGCCGAAAAGCTCCCAGTGGCAGACCTTGCCGGATTTCGAGCGCCGCGCTCGGTGCACCATCGCCATGGCCTACGCCCTTGGCGGCCACTGCATGGTGCCGTGGGACACCTATATGCCCGGCGACACGCCCCGCTACTTCGGCACGCCCGAACAGTATGCCGACCTGTTCGGCTTCATCCGCGCAACCGCTGAGTTCCTAGACGGTTACGAATTGACGGCGCTGGCCGGGGCGAACATCGAAGGCATCGGGGGCGATGTCGCGCTGCCGGTGAACGTGCCCAGGGACAGCGAGTGGTACGCCGTGGTCCGCGCTGTGCCCCGGCAGGTCGAGCGGCCGGCGGTCATTCACCTGGTGAATTGGGCCGACGCGCCCGCGCCGGGGACGATTGTGCTCGACCGGGAGCGGTTCTTCTCCGGGGTGTCGCGCGTAACCCTCATTACGCCGAAGCCTTACAACGCAGAGGCCCATGCCGCCGCGTTCGACACGGGCGATTACGCGCCCCTCGTCGAGCGCACCTCCCTCGAGGTCGACGATGCGGGCGGGGTGGCTGTGCCGGCCCTGAGCCCTTGGGGCCTGCTGGTGGTTGCACCCTCCTGAGTGTGCCGCCCCGCTTCGGAGCGCCCCTGCCGGGGCTCCGGAGAAGGGGGAGAGGACGCCTGAATCCCACGGCTGGCGCCGTGGGCTTTCTGGGGAGTACCGCCCCGCGGACGCGGGGCTCCGGAAAAGGGGAGGGGACGCCTGGATCTCACGGTTGGCGCCGTGGGCCAGTTGGGGGAGTAAGGCCCGGCTTCGGGCCGCCGCCGCCATTCGGCGGGGCTCCGGACATTGCCCGAAGGGCGCCCCTGCCGGCAAATCGGCGCACTGAAGAACGCGCAGCGTCACGAACGTCCAGCGTTCCCCTGATGCGCCCGGAGGGCGCACACATAACAGCCCAGGGCAGAAGGAGCCCGCACCAAAGGTGTGGCGACTGGCGCCCTGGGTTGCCGTGTCCCGCACCCTGGCAAGGCCTGAAAGGCCGAGACATCGCCCACAGGCACCGGCGGCTTGGACGGCGACGGCAACCCGGACGAGGCCAGAGCGCGGGCGCCACGTGGCGCTTGCGAATGAAACGGTGAAATTGACTTGGCCGGCGGGCGCATGGTAGAGTTTCGATTGCTCTATGGGCAGTTTTTCTCCGGTTCGAGAGGGCCGGAGCCGGTTTTTGCCCGCGCTAGACGGGAAGTTAGCGGTGTCCTGAACTCGCAATCCGCTTTAGCGAGGTCGAATTCCCACCCGAGGGCGTATTTGCCTTTTAGCTGGTGCGGGGCACGCGGCGTTGACGGTTGGGTCCTACTCAACGGGTAACTGCCAAACCCGGTCAGGTCCGGAAGGAAGCAGCCGTAGGTGGTCTTTCTCGTGTGCTGTAGGAGCGCCTGACCCGAGCAGGCGACCCCGTGGCCGTTCTGGGCGGTCGCTCGACGGTGGGTGCGCGGGCAGTTTTCATTTTCACGTTCGGGGTGGTGCATGGCCGACGACAAGTATCTAGTGCTGGCGCGGAAGTGGCGGCCTCAGACCTTCGAGGACGTGGTCGGCCAGGAACACATCACGCGGAGCATTCAGAACGCGATCGGTGCGGGCCGGGTCGGGCACGCGTTCCTCTTCATCGGCTCGCGGGGGATCGGGAAGACGACGACGGCCCGGGTGCTGGCGAAGGCGCTGAACTGCGAGGCGTCGGACGGGCCGACCACGGCGCCGTGTGGCGCGTGCAGCAACTGCCGCAGCATCGCCATGGGCAACAACATCGACGTCATCGAGATCGACGGCGCCTCGAACAACAGCGTGGACGACGTGCGCCAGATCCGCGAGCATATCCGGCTGGTGCCGTCGCGGTCGCGGTTCAAGATCTACGTGATCGACGAGGTGCACCAGCTTTCCGCGAGCGCGTTCAACGCCTTGCTGAAAACGCTCGAAGAACCGCCCGAACACGCCGTGTTCATCCTGGCGACCACCGAGGCGCACAAGGTGCCCGCGACGATCATCTCGCGGTGCCAGCGCTACGACTTCCGCCGGGTGGGCATCGCGGGCATCACGACGCTCCTGCGCCGGATCCTCGACAGCGAAGGCATCCACTGCGAGGACGAGGCGCTGCACGCCATCGCGCGCGCGGCCGACGGGAGCATCCGCGATTCGGAGAGCATCCTCGAACAGCTCATCTCGTACTGCGGCGATCGGATCACGTTCCAGGACGTGTTCGACGTGCTCGGGCTTGTGGACTGGCAGGTGTTGCACCGGTTGTGCGAGGCCATTCTCGATCAGGACGTCGCCCAACTGCTCCAGATCGTCGACGACATCGTCGTCAACGGCAAAGACTTGTCCCAGTTCGTCCAGGATGTTCTCCATTACCTGCGCAACCTGCTTGTGTGTAAGACGGCCGAGCCAGCGCAGCTTCTGGCGCTGCCGGACGACGAGATCGCGGAGCTCAGCGCCCACGCCGATCGATTCTCGCTGACGGGCCTGATCCGCCTCATCGAGCAGTTCGCCGACCTCGCCCAGGACTTCGATTCGCGGCTCGCCCAGCGGATCGCCCTCGAATCGCTCCTCATCCGGATCACGAAGGTGGCCGTGGACGTGTCGCTCGATTCCGTGCTCGAGAAGCTCGTGCAACTCGGCGCGGGCGGGGTTGGCCCGGCCCCGCAGGGAGAAGTCCGCCGCTCGCTCGGCGCGGCCGCGGCGGCTGCCGTGGCTGAACCGCCGGCACCGGCCCGGGCCGCTTCGCCCAAGGCCTCCGAGAAGAAGGCGCCGGGGCCGAAGGAAGCCCGGCCGAAGGAACGCATAGCCCTCACCGAACAGAATGCCGCGCGGCACTGGGACGCGTTGGTGGTTGCGGGCGCCGCGGGCCACAGCCTGAACCTCGGCATCGCCCTCGGCCACGGCGTGCCCGTGGCCATCGAGGACGGCACGGTGACGGTTGAGTTCGCGTCGGATCGGGCGCAGTCGATGGCGCAGGTCGAGGCCCCCGAGAACCGCGCGGCCATCGAGGCGGTGCTTGGCGACACGACCACGAACGTGACCACGTTCCGAACCGTGGCGAACGGCGCGACCTCCGAGTCCGCGCCCGAGACCGTCCCCGGCGCCGCGTCCGATGAGGACACCGAGGCCGCCCTCGCCGATCCCCGCGTCGCGCGCGTGGTTGACGTGTTCAAAGGCGAAGTCGTCGACATCCACCGCAAGCGGGCGCACGACGAGGCCGCGTCCGGGGACGAGGAAGCCCCGCCCGACGGCGACGCGTCCGACGACGCCTGAGCCGGCTGCGCCGCTGCCCGGCTCGATTCCTGCCCGATTCACGCCCGGTCGCCGGGTAGCCGATTGTGGCGCGCTCGAAGTCCTGGACGTTGCATGAGTCTCGCTCGGCCACGCACTCACGGCGTCGGTGAGTTTCGCGCGGGCACGGGGCGTGCGGCCGGGCTTGGCTTGCGCGGCACCTTGCGGGATCTCGACCGGCGATTCGGGATTCACGCGATCTCGTGGAAGTGATCCGAGCGATGTGCTACCCTTCTGCCGACAGTCTTGCCGGTTGGGGAATCGGGCCATGCCGTGGAGGTGGGAGTGAGCAAACGCGCCGGCCAATCGCTGACGAATCTTCTTGTTACGTTCCTCCTGGGAATCGCCATCGGGTTCTCGATCTGCTATGCCATGTTCTGCACGGATCGGGAACCGGCCCCGCGCGATGCAATCGCCCGGCGCGACGAAGCCCCTATCGAGCCGGTGCCGCCGCCGGCCGCACCGGAGCAAGGCGCCGAGGAACCCGCTGCGGACAAGGGCGAGCACGCGCCATTCGAACAGGCGGGCGTCGCCGTGCCCGCGCCGGCGCCACCCGGCGGGGCCGGCGAGGCCGGAGAAGAGCCCGAGCCGGTTGAATCGGGCCCGGCCCCGGACGCGCCGCCGGAAGCGGCGGCGGAGGACGCGCCGCCGGAAGGCGAGGCGGAGCCGGATCCTGAGTTGGCCGCGGTGGCCGGCCTGGACGCGATGCGGGACACGTGGCCGGCCCGGCGCCTGTTCGTGACGGTGCGCGGGGAGAAGCTGACGGATGCGGAACGGGCGCTCCTCACGGAGTTGAAGCCCGGGGGCGTGGTGCTGCTGGGCGATAACTGCAAGAGCGCCGATCAGATCAAGGCGCTCGTCGCCGAGATCAAAGAGGCCGTGGGCCTGGGCGAGGGCATCGGGGACGCGCCGCTGATCGCGGTGGATCAGGAAGGCGGCATGGTGAACCGGCTCGGGCTCGAGGATGCGCCGGGCGCGGCGGAACTGGGCGCTGGGGGCGATCTGGGTGCGGCGCGCCGGGTGGGCCGGGTGTTCGGCGAGGCCTGCCGGGAACGGGGCATCGGCGTCGTGTTCGCCCCGGTGCTCGATGTGTACGAACCGGGCGCGACGGCCGGCATGGAGTCGCGCGCCTTCGGCGAGGATCATGAACTGGTGGCCGCCATGGGCGTGGCCTTTGCCGACGGGATCATGGCCGGGGGCGCGCTGCCGGTCGGCAAGCACTATCCGGGCCACGGCGGCGTGACGCAGAACACCCACGACACGCTCGCGATCCTCGATCAGGAGCTCAAAGCGGTGGCGCGGGCGGTGTATCCCTTCTCGGAAGCGGCCGAATGGAAGATCCCGGGCATCATGATCGGCCACATCGCGGTGCCCGCGGTCGATCCGGTGAATCCGCCCCGGCCGGCGTCGCTCTCGCCCGTGCTGGTGCGCGACAACCTGCGCGAGAATTGGGGATACCACGGACTCATCATCACCGATAACATCACCATGGGCGCGATTACCGAGTCGCGCAGCATCGAGGAGGCGGCGGTCGAGGCGCTCGTGGCCGGGTGCGACATGGTGCTCGTCATCGAGTTCGATCCGGCCCGGGTTCGGGCCGTATGCCGCGCCATCGAGCAGGCGGTCGCGGACGGAACCGTGTCGAGCCGGCAGCTTGCCGCAAGCGAAGCGCGGTTCGGCGCCTGGCAGCGGTGGCTGCGCGAGCCCGGCCCCCGCGAGCAAGCCACCTTCGAAGGCGAGGTGAAGGTTGCGGCCGCGGCCCCGCCTCGCCCGCCCAAGTCCGACGCGGAACCCGAGGCGGCCCCCGCGGGGCCGCCCGACACGAAGCCCGTCGAGTACGAGGTGAAACGGGGCGACGTGCTGTCGCGGATCGCGGCCAAGTTCGGGGTGCGAACCCGCGATCTCGTGGCATGGAACGACTTGCCGGATGACAATGTGAAATGGGGCACGACGTTGACGGTGTATGTGCCCGAAGACGCCGCCGAAGAAGCGCCCGCGGCGCCGGAAGAGGCGCCCAAGGCCCCCGAGCCCCCCGAGGCCGTTCCACCGGAAGCGGCGCCTGAGGCGCCGCCCGAAGAGGCGCCGGCGGCAGCGCCCGCAGCCGAGGAGCCCCCGGTGGAGGAGCCGGAAGTGGCGGAAGCCGAACCGGCCGACGAGCCGGTTGTGCCCCCGCCGAACACGCGCGCCGAGGAGTACACCATCCAGCGGGGGGACAGCCTGGGCCGGATCGCGGGGAAATTCCAGGTGAAGGCGTCCGATATCGTCGCATGGAACGGGCTCAAAGACGCGGATGATATCAAATGGGGCCGGAAACTGACGATCTATGTGCCTGAAGCCACGGGCGGGGAAGAAGAGCAGGATCAGGCTGGCGCCGGCGATGCCGGCGCCGAAGATGCCGGCACCGGGGATGCTGGCACCGGGGATGCCGGCACCGGGGATGCCGGCGCCGAAGATGCCGGCACCGGGGATGCCGGTGCCGAAGATGCCAGCGCTGACGATGCAGACGAAGCCAGCACGGACGAGGGAGCGCCGGCGGAAGAATAGGGCGTCCGGCGCCGCACGAAGGAGGCAGCCATGTATGTCTTCGCGAAGCTGGACGACGAAGGGCTCGAACGGGTGCAGGAGCTTGAACGGCTCACGGGGATGCGCCTCGTCGCGTTGACGGACGTAGCGCTCGATCCCGCGTCCCTTCCGGCCGACATGCTCGATCGCCTGCAGGGCCTCGAAGAAGAACTGGGGATGTGCCTGCTGGCGGTTCGGTGATCGGATGTCGAGGGACTCCTCCCTGACGGCCCCTCCTGCTGGCACGGATCACGCGGTGCGGCGCCAGCGAGAGACAAACGCAGAGAGCGCGCAGAGAGCGCGCAGAGAGCGCGCAGAGGACGCGGAGACGCGCAGAGGAATCCCGAGGCGGAGCCGTGTGAACGTGCGCCGGTGGCGCACGGAGCGGGCGCACGGAGCGGGCGCACGGAGCGGGCGCACGGAGCGGGCGCACGGAGCGGGCGCACGGAGCGGGCGCACGGAGCGGGCGCACGCAGCGGGCGAGAGTGTGGCTCGCCTCCTCCTCTCATCCTCGATCCGTGTTGTCCGTGTATTTGGTGGCCGATCCGCTCAGGCAGCCGAGCCGGGCCGGCGGAGGTGCCGGAGGAGGGCGTAGGCGGCGAGGGCGATGCAGCAGGCGGCCCCGGCCAGGGTTGTCCACGCATCCACCCCGGGGACGCGTGTCGGGAAGAATACGACGAGCGCTTGCAGCAGGAAGGTGGCGCCCATCACCCAGACGAAGAGGCCCGCGGCCACGCCCGTGGCCGGCGCCCCTGTGGCCCGGCGATCGAGCCACGCACCGGCGGCTGCGGGCAGTCCAACCCCCAGCACCACGTACGCGTATACCGCCGCAACGGGCACCACGTCGCAGGTGTAGGCCCAGTACGCCATGGCCTCGTAGCCGGTTCGGAATGGAAGCCACCAGGCCACCAACGCGAGGGCGAACCGCCCGGCCGAATCCCAGCCCGCTTCGGCGGGCCGGACGAGATCTTCCTCGATGATGTAGGCGGCCAGGCCGATCGCGCCGCCGCCGATGAAGCCGCACACGCCATGGCCGATGAACAGCCAGTCCACGTGGGCGCCTGCCCGCGCCCCCCAGAGCTGCGCGGCCGCGCCGAGGGGCAGCCCGGCGCCGAATCCTGCGGCGCCGCACAGCGAGGCGAACACGGCGGGCCGATCGCGTTTGAACGCGGCGAGCCACACGATCCCGACGAGGAGGGCGAGGGCGAGTTCCAGGGAGAGATCGCCGGGCGCGCCCGTGTCGCGCCACCGGCGGCCGCCGGTGAAGCACCACCAGGCCAGGGCCGGCACGAGCCACGCCGCGTCGCGCATCCGATAGGGTGTCCGGCTCAGCGCCATGCCCAAGGCCGCCCCGGCCACACCGCCTACCACGGCGCCCTTTGCCGCCAGGGCCAGCACCGCGCCCGCTGCCACCGTGTCGACGCCGTCGAGCACCGGGCGCGACGCGATGAGCGCGCTGAGGCCGGTGCCGAGAGCGCCCGCCGCGGCGAGCACCGGGCCCCGGTTGAGGCGGCGTTCATCGCCGCTGGCGAGGGCGATAGCGAGGCCGGCCAAGGCGCCCGGAATGAGCGCGGCACCGTTGTACTCGAGCCGGCCGCACACGGCCCATCCGACGGCCACGGCGGCACCGCACACGAGGACGCAGACGGCCAGCCGGGCCCGGCGTAGCGCAACGAGTTCCATGCGGCCAATCTAGGCCACGTCCCGTAGTATGTCAAGACAGATCGAGCGGTCGAGCGCGTCACTCCTCGCCGGTTCTGGCTTTCGAGGTGCTCGCACCACAACCGAAGCCACCGGCCCGGATGGAGAGAGGGTGCGCTTGTGGCCCAGCCGGGGCCTCGGGACACGTTTTCGCGTCGAAGACTCCGCTCTGAACATGTCCCGAGGTTCGCGCAGATTCCCGGCGTCTACACGCACCCGGTCTTGTGGTTCTGGCGCAAACCAGGGATGAGCGAGGCCGAAGGCGTGGGGGCTTCAATTCGGCCGGCCCTTTGCGGTATAGTGCTGCACCCGGGCGTTGCGGTCCGCTGCCCTGCGCGGAAATAGACAACCATGTCGAGAGAGGACAGGACGACTATGGCCAGAGTGAATGCGAACTACCGGAAACTGCGGGCGGGCTATCTGTTTCCCGAGATCCGCCGGCGGACGACGGCGTTTCTCGCCGATCATCCCGGCGCGCGCGTCATGCGCCTGGGCATCGGCGATACCACCGAGCCGCTCACGCCGACGGTGGTGGCGGGATTGCGCCGGGCGGTGGACGCTCTCGCCGATCCGGCCACCTACACCGGCTACGGCGCGGAACAGGGCGAGGTGCCCCTGCGCGAGGCCCTGGCGGCCCGCTACGCCGGGCACGGCGCGTCGATCGAGCTGGACGAGATCTTCATCAGCGACGGCGCCAAACCCGATTCGGCCAATATCCAGTCCATCTTCGACGCGGCCAGCGTGGTGGCGGTGCAGGATCCGGCGTATCCGGTGTACGTGGACAGCGCCGTGATCGGCGGGCGGACGGGGGCGGGCACCGACGCCGGATACGAGGGCATGGTGTATATGCCGTGCACCGAGGAGAACGGTTTCTTCCCGGCGTTGCCCGAGGGCAAGGTGGATCTCATCTACCTGTGCAGCCCGAACAACCCGACGGGGGCCGTGGCGACGAAAGAGCAACTGGCCACGTTCGTCGAGTACGCGCGCAAGACGGGGGCGGTGATCATCTTCGACGCGGCCTACGCGGCCTACATCAGCGATCCGGATCTGCCGCGGACGATTTTCGAGGTGGACGGCGCCAAGGAATGCGCGCTCGAGATCAACAGTTTCTCGAAAGAGGCCGGGTTTACGGGCGTCCGCCTCGGATGGACGGTGGTGCCGAAGGCGCTCACCTGCGAAGACGCGGAACCGGGCGAACTGAACCGGCTGTGGTTCCGGCGGCAGACGACGATGTTCAACGAGGCGTCGAACATCGTGCAGCAGGGCGGGCTCGCGGCGTTATCCGAGCAGGGCCGGAAGGAATGCCGCGGCCTCGTTGCGTACTACATGGCGAACGCGAAGACGATCAAAGACGGGCTCGATGCCATCGGCATCAAGACTTTCGGCGGCGTGAACGCGCCCTATATCTGGATGAAGACGCCGAACGACATGTCGTCGTGGGACTTCTTCGACAAGCTGCTGAACGAGACGCACGTGGTGGGCACGCCGGGCTCGGGGTTTGGCCCGAACGGCGAAGGCTACTTCCGGCTGAGCGCGTTCGGCCACGCCGACGACATCCGCGTCGCCGTTGACAGCATCCAGCAGAACCTCAACCTGTAACGCGCGCCGGCCGAGCGCGGCCTGGACGAAAGGAATCATCGATGAGCAACCTCGAACTGAAACGGCTCGCAGGCTACAACGAGTTCCCCGGGCCCGTCGTGTTCGTGATCATGGACGGCGTCGGCCTCGGCAAACGGGACGAATCGGACGGCGTGTTCCAGGCGTATACGCCCGTGCTCGATGGGCTGTTCGGGGAGCCGCTGTTCACCAAACTGAAAGCCCACGGCACCGCGGTGGGCCTGCCCTCGGATGACGACATGGGCAACTCGGAAGTGGGCCACAACGCGCTCGGCGCGGGCCGCGTGTTCGCCCAGGGCGCCAAGCTCGTCAACGACGCCATCGAATCGGGCCGGATCCTCGAAGGCGCCGCGTGGCGCTCGGCCCTCGAACGCGCCCAGGCCGGCGGCACGGTGCACTTCATCGGCCTGTTGTCCGACGGCAACGTGCACAGCCACATCCATCAGTTGTTCGCCCTCCTCGACGGATGCGCCAAGGCGCAGGTGGCGCGGGTGCGCGTACATCCGCTCCTGGACGGCCGCGACGTGGGCGAGAAGAGCGCCCTCGAGTACATCGCGCCCCTCGAAGAGAAACTCGCGGCGCTCAGCGGCCAGGGCGTCGACTATCGGATCGCGTCGGGCGGCGGCCGGATGGTGACGACGATGGATCGCTATAACGCGAACTGGGCCGTGGTCGAGAAGGGGTGGCAGGCCCACGTGCTCGGGGAAGGGCGGCCCTTCGCGTCGGCTGCGGAAGCGGTGCAGACGTACTACGACGAAGATCCGGCCATTACGGATCAGTATCTCGACAGTTTCGTCGTGGTTGAGGACGGGAAACCCGTGGGCACCATCGAAGACGGCGACGCGGTGATCTTCTTCAATTTCCGGGGCGAT
>JAFGTL010000077.1 GCA_016934125.1 Candidatus Hydrogenedentota bacterium | reverse complement strand
GGCGGCGCGTGTCGGAGCGGAGATGCATGCGGCAGATGTTGCGGACGATGCCGGCGAACCACCGGCCGAAGCAGGCGCGATCGCGGAGGGTGTCGAGGCGCTCGTAGCAGGCGATGAAGGCCTCCTGGATGAGATCGTCGTGGGCGGCGGCATCCCGGACGTGGCAGACGCACAGGGCCCGCGCCATGGGCAGGTAGCGCTCGACGAGAACGGAGAATTGGGCGGCGTCGCCCGCAAGGACTCTCGATACGGCGGCGGCATCGGCATTCATATCGGCGGCTCCATCGGTTGGCAGTCTACCTTGCGGTTCGTGCTGAATTCACCCTTACGTTGCCGGCGGGCTCCAAAAGGTGAGAACGGCGCGCGGGCCGGGTGGACGGCGCCCGGGCGGTGCAGGTAGGATGAGGCGCACGGGACGGTATGCGGGTTACGTAAACCATTACGGGGGCGAAGCATGGGCGGAGGACGGTGGCGGGCGAGCGAGTGGATCCGGCGGCTCGAGAAGCCGGACAGCGAAGTGCGGGCCGCGTTGGAAGCGGTATACGGAGGCGGCGTGGACGCGCGGGCGGCGTTGGTGCGGCGGGCGGCGGCGCGCTTCATCGAGCGGTTCGGCGACGGGCCGATGCGCGTGTTCCGCTCGCCGGGCCGGATCAACCTGCGCGGCATGCACGTGGACACCCACGGGGGCTATCTCAACCTCATGACGCACCAGCGGGAGGTGGTGGTTGCCGTGGCGCCGGGCCCGGCCGATGATGACACGGCGACGTTCGTGAACGTGGATCCGGCATTCGAGGAGGTGGCGTTCCGGCTGGGCGGGCAGGCGGGGCATCCGGCGTTCGACGGGGACTGGTTCGGATTCATCACCCGCCGCGAGATCCAGGAGTCGGTGCTGGCGCAGCGAGGCCATTGGGGCAACTACCTGAGGGGCGTGTTGCTGCGGATGCACCACGAGTTCCGGGACGCGCCGCTGCGCGGGTTGTCGGGCGTGGTGGCAAGCGATCTGCCGCGGGGGGCCGCGTTGAGTTCGTCGATGGCGCTGTGCGTGGCGGCGTTTCACGCGGCGATGGCCCTGCACGGCCGGAAGCTGGCTGATGACGCGCTGATCCGCGCGGTGCAGGGGGCCGAGTGGTATACGGGCTCGCGGTGCGGCACAAGCGATCAGGCGGCCATGATCCTGGGCGGCCGGGACGAGCTCGTGAACGTGGCGTTGCTCGCGGAAGACTTGGACAGTTCGGGCGCCCGGCGAATACGGTTTCCCGACGGCCTGGGCGTGCTGGTGATCAATTCGTATACGGAGCGGAGCATCAGCGGGGCGGCCCTCGGCGAATACACGCGCAACCGATTCGCCTATTCGCTTGCGCTGGCGATTCTGCGCCAGGAGATGGCGGCGGAGGGATGGCCGGAGGCGCTGGTGCGGGGTTGCGGCCGGCTGTCGGCGCTGACGCCCGATGCGTTTGCGGAGTACGGCGGCGGCACGGGGTTGCTGCGCCTGCTGCGCCGGATTCCGGAGAGTCTGTCGCTCGATCAGTTGAAGGGGCGCTACGATCTGCCGGGACTGGACGCGGCGTACGAGCAGTACTTCGGCACGGTGGCCGAGGCGCACCGGCCGAAGGACATCGGGTTGCGGGGGCCGCTGCTGTTCGGCATTGCGGAATCGGAACGGGCGCGCGTGTTCGCCGATGCGCTCGAATCGGGCGACTGGGAACGGGCCGGCCGGCTGATGACAACCGGGCACGACGGCGATCGGCGCGTGTGCGCGGATGGAACGCCCTTCCGCTACGACGTGGGCGACGGGGCGCTGGAACGACTCGTGACAGATGGTGCGGCCATCGAGGACTGCCCGGGCGTATACGGGGCGAGCAGCCCGGTGCTGGATTCGCTCGTGGATGCCGCGCTGGCGGGCGGGGCGCTCGGGGCGTCGCTGACAGGGGCCGGCATCGCGGGCACGGTGCTTGCCCTGTGCCGGCGCGAGGATATCGAGCACGTGCAGGGCCGGATCCTGAACTGGATGGGAACGGAAGACTACGGGCGGCTGGCAGGGCGCGACGGCACGTTGAGCGAGGCCGAACTGGCCGGGGCGGTAGTGGTGAATCGGGCGCCGGCAGCGGCGGGCGAACTCGGGCCCTTTGTGCATCGAGAGAGTTGACGAGAATCGCGATCCGAGAATGTGCTGAGGGAAAGACAGCCTCGGCCACATAGGGTAGGACTACTGCCTTGGCCCGAACGCGAATCTATCGAGGAGAGTGAGCCCTGCTCTCTTCGGGCGGGAATCGCTCGCTACGTGGGAAACGCAGACTGCCACGAGCGATCATGTCTTCTTCTTCCCACGAAGACGCAGCAAGACGGTGGCAGCGGCGCAAATAAGAACCACTGCAAGTCCCACTATCGGCAAGCTGTGGGCTCCTCCTGGAGCTGGGCCTCGTGCGCCTGGGCCTCCTGGGGCTGGGCCCCCAGTGCCTGGGCCCCCAGTACCTGGGCCTGCGCCCCCTGCGCCTGGGCCTCCTGGGGCATCGGCGACGGATTCTCCGCCTTCGGCATGATCCGAATCGGCCGGCGTCGGGGGCTTGCTTGTGCTTTCGTTCGCCGTTTGAGGCTGAACAGCGCCGGCGAGCGCGGCGAAGGCTTCCTCGACATGTCTTTCAACCGCTCTGTGTGCACGGGCCGCGCGTGCCCGCGCAAAATCCTCGATACGTCGCACGCTCCGTCCGGCGCTTCTGACATCGCAGGCGACATGGGGCTGCATCCTCAAGACACGCGACCGCTGCTCCGGATCGAGCACCAACGCCGGATCCTGCCTGACTGCGTCGATAATGGACTGCGCGTCAAACAGTTGGCGGAGCGCCTTGTCCGCATAGGCCTCCATCGAGGGATGATTGACGGCGGTAGTCATCGCCACGCCCGCGAAAGCGAGCTTGGCTTCAATCATCTCCCGGTTGTGACGGGGATACGACGAGAAGATCCGGTTGTATTGCCGTTCGATATCCGCCATCGTCGGCCGGAACTCCGGCACGGCGCCCCCTCCTTGTTCGCACATGAGCCGGCCGATCTGCAAGTCGGCAAGATACTGGATCCAGATATCGTCCTCTCGCAGCCGGACAATTGATCGCAGGGTGTCCACCGCGTCATGAGGCCGCCCCAATGCCTGTTCGAGATCTGACTCTTCAGTGAGAAAGGAAGTGCGCACATTAGGCTCCAGCCCATCGAGAGACGCAAGTTGACAGTACCGCCGGTGCGCCTCTTCTGCGCAATAGGGGGTGTTTGCGGCCGCCAGTGCGGACATGTACAGATCCTGGATTTCCGGCGGGATGTCGACGAACTCTATGTCCAGGTGGGCCCTCATCGCCGCCGTGTAGTCGGTGCCCAAACATGCAGCCAACACGATCAGCAGAAGCATGTCGCCCCGTTCTCCTTCACTGAGTCGAGCCCGCCGCACTCGGCGCTCTTCGTGGCCCGGCTCTGCGGTGCAATAACCAACACCAGCGCTCTCCGGTGCGCGGGGAAGCACTCGACTGAATCGTCACAAGCCTGGCAAGCCCTGGCCGACGATAACGAATTCTACATCCTGGATTGCTGCCCACGGATGAGCGATCGGCGATCTATCGACGGCTCTTCAGTTCCCGCTCTTGCCGCTCTGCACGCCGGACTTTCCAGTAGTCCTGCGCCTCCTGAAGCTCTGACTCGCTGAATGAACAGTCAGTCCTCTCACTCGCGTCGATCAGGCGTTCAAGAGCGGCAGGCTTGCCCGTGAGCGACAGGGCCTGTATTGTCCATTTGCGGATCCATTGCTTCTCGAGTTCTTCTTGAAGCCAAGCCTCTTGAGCATACCGAGGATCCTCGGCACGTTCCCGCCAGTACTGCGGCGTCATCATGCGATCGACGTAGTCGAGGGCGCTGTCATCCTCGATATGCGCAAGTACATACATTGCCAGTTTCAATAGATCGTACGCGTTTTTGTACGGGACGGGCTTCGGCGTCTCGATAAACTCGACAATATCCGGGGTTACTTCGGGTGCGCCTATCTTGCCCAAGCAGAGCAAGGCCTCCTGTCGGACACGATGACGTGTCTCGCGCTGACGCCGCGTTTCCGGCTTATCCGATTCCTCCGGTTTCAGGAGATCAAGTAGTGCAGGGACAACCGCCTTTCCGCAAGTATCTGCAAGGCGTTGTGCGCCATATTCCCCGAGAAAGGGGAGTCCTTCCTCCGCAACCTGAAGAAAGAAACCCGCGATTACGTCAGGTGTACAATCCCTCGGCAGTGCCAGCAGGAACTCGCCGTCTCTTCCAAGGATGGCGCAGCCGATCACTTGCTCATCCGGAGAGCCGTCGCCCAGCGTTGGCGTTTCTTCGGCACCCGCAAACACGCAACTCAGGGCCCCCACGCAAAGGATGAGCGGAGCCAATGCGATGAAGTGTCTTGTCACCATTGGCATAATCATCATCTCCTCCGTACGAGGGATGCGCCCTCTCGGCCCCATTCGCTATCACAGTCTCAGAGCGCTCCGCATTGGTTACACTCAGTCTGGCAGGGATTGCCAGCATCAGTCCCATCGAGAATCCACGTCTTCCGTTCGCCTGGGGATGCCCACATGAAATTCGAGATCCAGTCATCCATCTCGTATGCCGGCGGCGCCTCTTGCCGATGATGCAGGCCCTTGCCGTGGCCCCACTCATGGACCCAAACTTGGCGGTCAGCGTTACAGTCCACGACCATCTTGAGCGTACCGACAGCTTGTGTGTATCCCTTCAAACCGGCATCGATGCCGGCTATCCCGGGATTCCATTGGAGGTCCGTGACAACAAGAAAGTGGGTGTCGAACATGCCCCACACCGCATTGAACTTGGCCTGCGTGTCAATGATAGCGTACCCGTCGCCACTCTCACCAACTGTGGGCAACTCGTCTCCCAAGCAGAAAAGCGTGAAGGCCTTCCCGCAGACATTGTCCCTTGTGTCTTCGAGCCATTTCTCGACATCGTAGTCGGGTAGTTGCTCATTTGGATTGACGACCAAGCCTTCGTCATCGTCGGCGAGGAGCACTTCTGTGGTGCATTTGTAGAGCACTGAACTTGCGGCCTGCTTTGAGAAGGTCGTGTCAATGTGTCTGGCTACGGATACGTAGCATGTCGATGGCGCACCCACCTCGATATAGGTCTCCCATTGTGTCCGGAAGAACAACGGCCCGTCTCCAGGATATACACTGCAGTCGTCTGGCTGCTCTACATATATCGTGGCCTCCTCGCCTTCCTCTGCTGTCGTCTTCACCCGTATCCATACGAATTCCTTGCGCCATCCCCATTCCCTCACCTTCTCGAGGGGCCCGGTCACGTGCCAGGAGTAGTCGAACCGATTGGTGTGGCTTGCTGCGCACGTATCGCTGCCACAGGCACCGCACTCTTCTTCCACCACCTCACCGATGTCACAATCGCCGCCTCCCGTTGCGTCGAAATGAAACATCTCTCCTGGCAGCACCGTGAGCTTGTCGTTCTCCGGGTGACAGGGGTTGATATGCGCCCAGGTCGCCCACATGCCGAATGCCGGCAGAGCCTGGTCATAGCACTCGGCATCATCTCCGACTGCAGGCGGCGGTTCGCCGCGTGTCTCCCACTCAGCGACCGCAGTCTCGAGCGGCAGAGCCGCAACGACCACAATCGCGAGCAGAACGGCGCACAGGATGAGAATGCATCTGCCCTTGGTTCCGAACATCACCATCCTCCCCGGTTCAGTGATGAACAGGGCCGCGCCTTCTGGGAACGCACAACGATCTCCGCTCTCATGTGCCCAGAGCGCGCACTCGCAGCTTTTTCTCACGTATGGAAACGCGACGGGGGAATAAGCCATATGGCTCGCCCACGCCCCCGTAAACTCTAGTTGTGCTTATTTAGATATATAGCAGCAATCTTGCGATTTGTCAAGATGTAATATCAGGCCAGCGGCCGGAGATCGCTGTGCAGGCTGGCGCCGAGCGGCGGTTGAGGGATGGGGCGAGCGGCGGCAGGGACGCTGTCGGCGGGGGCACTGCCGCGTCTACTGAAGAGGGCGCAAGCCGGGTGGGCGACTCCCCCGGGCTTACAACTGCCACCCGGGGCGCTTCGCGTACGACAGGAGGCGATTGGCCTCGTCGTCGCCGGGGAATTCCTCCTTGACGGGATCCCACGTCATGGTGCGGTTGAGTTGCATCGCAATGCCTCCGAGCAACACGAGACTCATGGCCCGGTGGGCGGTTTCCACGTCGCAAATCGTCTGTTTCCGGCTGCGGATGCACGCCAGGAAGTTGTCGGCATGGCAGTTACTGTCGTAGAGCCGCTCGTCGTCGGGCGTGAGGGGCTGGCCGAGGATGCCGGGCGGATCCGATAGCAGGTTCTCACGATCGACGACGATCCGGCCCTCGGTGCCGACGAAACAGGCGCCGCCGTCGCCCCCAACGCGCTCGCCGGGGTATCCGCACGCATGCACCACGACGCCGTTCTCGTAGCGCAGCACGGAGTGCCCCTCTTGCATGCCCACTTCAACGGGGCCGGTGCGATCCGCGCCTATGCCCCATTGCACGGTATCGTAGTGGTGGGGGCCCCAATTGGGATCGCCGAACGAGAACAGGCGCAGACTGGCGTTGTGCCCCGTGTACGCCTGCCAGGGCCCCGGCCCGACGAACAGATTCCAGTCGAGATCGTCGGGCACCGGGACTCCTTCGTTCAGTCCGTTCTGCAGATTGGCCTGGAAGCCGCCACCGGGGCGGTAGGCGTACACCTCCTTCAACGTTCCGATGCGCCCGTTGCGCACGAGTTCGCAGGCGCGGCGGAACTTGCCGCCGTATTCCGAGCGCTGTTGCGTGCCGGCCTGGTAGATGCGGCCGTAGCGCTGCACGGTCTCGACGAGGGTGCGTCCTTCCCGAATGGTGAGCGCGATGGGCTTCTCGCTGTAGACGTCCTTCCCGGCCTTGGCGGCGAGGGTGGCCATGTTGGCGTGCCAGTGGAAGGGGAGCGCCATGAGCACCGCGTCAACATCGTCGCGGGTGATCAGCTCGCGGAAATCACGGTAGGCCTCGCAGGAGGTGAACTTCCCCGCACCCGCCTTGTCCGCGTAGTAGGCATTGACGCGATCTCTGGCCCCTTCGCGTTTGCCGCGCCATACGTCGCATACGCCGAGCACCTGGACATCGTCGCGGCCGAGATAGCCGCCTGTCACGTACGTCCAAGCGCCGCCGAAGAGGTGTCCGGAGCCTTGCGTGCCTAGGCCGATGAAGCCCATCGTGATACGTTCGCTGGGCGGCACGGCGCCGGCGCGTCCCAGAACGGACGAGGGGACAACCATCGGGGCCGCGGCGGCGGCAAACGTGGTGGTCAGAAACCGCCGCCTGGAAACGGTCTTGCGCGCCATGGTCAGTTACTCCTCTTCTGCACGAATGCGTGGACGCCCTTTTTGTTCGAGGTGACCACGTCCAGCAGCCCGTCGCCGTCGAGATCGCACACCTCGAACTGCGTGCCTACGCCGGAGTCGTTGTGGATCTCGTGCATCACAAACTTCACCTCGCCCGGATTGGGGCGCTGCAGTTCCAGCCAGCACAGCACGGCGGGCTCATCGCTGCCCGGATCGTGGCCATTGTGGGCGCGGTAGCGTTTGCCGGTGACGAGATCCATCAGGCCGTCGCTGTTCATGTCGGCCAGGATCAAGGCGTGCGTCTGGGAGAGGCCCTTGTCGATTTCGTGTCGCTCGAAGGAGGCTGCGCCGTTTTTCGGCCGTTGCTCGAACCACCAGATGCCGTATTGGTGGGCCGAACTCGTCACGATATCGCTGTCGCCGTCGCCGTCCACGTCATAGACAAGCATGTTGGCGCATGCCGGGCCGAGGGAGGCCCTGTGGAACGGCCAGTCCGAGCGCGAGCGATCTTCGGGCGCCTCCCACCAGCCCCCAGTTCCGATCAGATCGGCGCGCCCGTCACCGTTGACATCGCCCATGCCGAGGCCGTGGCCGAACTTCGCGAATTCGGGCAGTTCTTGCGTCACCGGGAATGCCTGCCATTCGGCGTTCTTGTCGTCGCGCGGCTTGAACCACGTGATGCGGCTGTTCATCGCGAACACGGGCAGGGCCTGGCCGTCGCCCAGCAAATCGCCGAAAAGGGGCGTCTCGCCACAGGCCGACGGGGCCAACGGGCGGCTCTCCCAGTGGCCGTTCGCTTCACCCGGGTTCCGATACCATAAGGCGGGCGCGGCGGGGAACCCGATGATGATCGAGTCAATCCAACCGTCCTGATCGACATCCGAGGCGAAGTTGGCAAAGCACTGACTGTAACCTTGTTGTGCATCGTACGATTGGAGAGGACGGAGTTCCCGTGCCTGCCAATCGGGGGCCGCGTACCAAAGGTCTCCGGCGAGGATGTCGCTACGCCCGTCGCGATCCACGTCGGCAACGGCGACGCCTTCGGAGCGGAACTGGCCGTCCACGACGACATGCTCAAACCTGACTTGATCGCCCGGCACCGGTGTTGCCGCGATCCTGCCGACGATCTTCATGGCCGCTTGCTGTACGTGTTGGGGAACGCCGGCCTGTCGCGCGCTCTCAAGCACGTTCTGCGCGCCGGCACGCTCGACATCCACGTCCATGGTGAGAAGGGCGTCGGCGACCTGCGTCCACGCCATGACCGCTTCCGCGGCCACATCGTCCTGGAACACACAGCCTTCGACACACTTCAAGGCACCCGCCGTGTGGCAACCGCTCAACGCCCCGAGCAGGAGCTTCTTCTCTTCGGAACGCTCGGACGCGCCGAGGGCCCGACGGAGCGCGTCTTCGCGAGCCGTCTCTTCGACTTCCGGCGCGCAAGCCAGTCGCGCAATGCCGCGCACCGCGAGGACACGGAGGGTGAGTTCCTCGGCCGTTTCCGCCAAGGGGAGGAGACAAGGCAGGACGGCCGGATCCCCCG
>JAFGTL010000076.1 GCA_016934125.1 Candidatus Hydrogenedentota bacterium | reverse complement strand
TCTATAGCCCGCCCGGACGTAGAATCACCGGTGGCGTCCCTGAGATGACGCGCCGGATCTGCCCGGGCGAACCAGGAGGAAAGCTTCATGTTCCACCCATCGACTACCCGAAGCCCCCGGGGCTTCACCTTGATCGAGCTGCTGGTGGTGATCGCCATCATCGCGATCCTGGCGGGGATTCTGCTTCCCGCACTGGCCCGGGCGCGCGAGGCGGCCCGGCGCGCGTCGTGCGCGAACAACCTGAAGCAGATGGGCATTGTGTTCAAGATGTTCTCGGGCGAAAGCCAGGATTTCTTCCCGCCGAAGGTGCGCCTGTGCGATTGGGGCGCCGATCCGATGCTGCGGGACTACTGCTGGATGCCGGACGCCTTGTCCATCTATCCCGAGTACCTCACCGACGTGGCCGTCCTTGTGTGCCCGTCGGACGTGCAGGGCGAAGCCATGCTCGAACCGGGCGCGGTGGACTCGTGGATCGACGCGGACGGGGCCGTAGACATGGATCCCGCGACGGGCTGTGGCAATTTCCCGCTGAAAGGCGACGCGTCCTACTGCTACGCGGGGTATACCGTGCCGAAGGACAACCGGTTCCTGCTGGACTGGCCCGGGTTCGATCCATCGGATCAGAGCGCCGTGCCGGACGTGATCACGGCCCTGCTGCCCATGTTCGAGGATCCCTTCAGCGATCACACGCTTGCCCATCCGACCCTGGGGGACGTGCCCCTCATGCGGTTGCGCGAGGGCATCGAGCGGTTCTTCATCACCGACGTCAACAATCCCGCCGCTACCAGCATGGCCCAGTCCGATTTGCCCGTCATGTGGGACGAGATCAGCGTGGCCGTGCCGGACTTCAACCACGTGCCGGGCGGCGCCAATGTCCTCTACATGGACGGGCACGTGCGCTTCGTGTCCTGGCCCAGCGAAGAATTCCCGGTGAATCCGTACATGGCGTACCTCGAAGACGCCATGCCTTGATTGCCGCGGCGCCGCGCCGCAATCCAGAGGCCCTCCGCCTCGCTCCCAGCCCTCAGCGGGTTCTCCTTCCGCTGGGGGCCCTCCCTTTTGGGGGGCGGGCTGCGGGCGGTTCGGGGTTGCCCCGGGTGTAGAGAATGGCGTTGCCGCGCTTGCCGGCGGCGGTGATGACGCCCATGGCGCGCAGGCAGTAGGCCACCTTCCGGGCGAGCCGGACGGGCCGGCCCAAGGCGGCGGCCAGATCGGTCGTGGTGAAGGGTTCGGGCAGACTGTCCGGCAGGAAGGGGGCCATGTCGGCCGGAGTCTCGAACACCCGCCGTTCCACGACGTCCAGGAGCCGGCGCTCTTCGGTAACCCACCCCTTGCGGCGCCATGCGCGCTTGGCGTCGTGGCGGCGGACTTCCTCCTCCTGGATGAGGAGCACCTCGACGGAGAAGTTCGGGTTGGCGAGCAGGTGGGGGAGGCTCACGAACTCGTCGAAGAGGTGTTCCACTGCGCCGCGCTTGGGCGATTTGCGCCGGCCCAGCGCCGCGCCGTCGTCGCTCACCTTGACGATCCATTTCTCCCGGGGGATGGGATACACGAGGCGCACGCGGTGCTGGGCGGCGAGGTTGGCGAGCTTGCGCTTGAGGGCGGAGAAGTTGCGCGTCTGGATCTCGATGAGGAGGTCGCCGCGGACGATGTCCACGAGGAAGCCATCGACGAGCACCTCGAAGCGGTCGCCGGGCCGGGCATACCACGTCTTGAGCGCGGCATGGAGGGGTTTCTCGTTGAGTGTACTGATGGCGTGGGAACCGTTGGCGGGTTTGTTGCCGTCATCCGCCATGGGCGCGGCCCGGATCCGTCTGGTTCAGGAACTCCTCGATATTCGTGTAGCCGTCGCCATCGCGATCGCCGGCGGCATCGGCCGCGTCGCGCGGGTTGAGTTTGTGGGCGGTTTCCCAGGCGTCCGGCATGCCGTCGAGATCGGCGTCGGCCGGCGGCTCGGCCGAGGCGTACTCGGGCCAGCCGCCTACGTCCACCTGGGAGTTGATGATGGCGCCCGTGCCGTTTCGCACCGCGTCGACGATGCGCGCGTCCACGGCGTCGCGGGCGGGGCGCGTGGCGCCGGCCTCGTCGAGGACGCGGCGAAAGGCCTCATCGGCCGGCAGCGTCGTCACGGCCGGCGTTGCGAAGAGCTCGGGGGCCTTGTGGGTTTCCGCGGCCCCGGCGATGAGCGCCCAGTTGTCGTCCGGGGCGGGCTCGGCGCCCTCGACGACGTTGCCGGCGACAAACAGCGTGGTTGCGTCGCCGCCGATGCGGAATGCGTGGGTGCGATCGCGCGTGGAGGGGCCCGGCTTCAGGTAGTTGGCCACGTAGTTCATCCGCACGGGATCGTCGGCGCTGTATCCGGCCGAGGCCATCCAGTTGTAGATGGCGTGGTTCCGGAAATCGAGGAGGAGCCCGGGCGGCTCGCCGTAGGTGCCGGGCCGCGGACACCGGGTTCGATGATGGGCGTAGAGGTTGTGGTGAAAGGACACGTTGCCGTCGGTGCGGAGGAGGGTGCCGTAGCCATGGGCGCCCTTGCGATGGAGGCTCTCATCGAGGCTTTCGGCGATGATGCACCACTGGACGGTGATGTCGGTCTGCCCGGCCCCGCTCACCGATAGGGTTTCGTCGGTGCCCCAACTCGTCGAACAGTGATCGATGACGATGTCCCGCGATCCCGATACCGACAGGGCGTCCTGCTCGACGCCCTTGAGGTCGCCGGGCCGGAACCGCAGGTGGCGGAGGATGACATCGTGGGTGTGCACGACGCAGGCATGGTCCTTCAGGCAGATCCCCGCGCCCGGCGCGCTCTGGCCGGCGATGGTGATGTAGGGGTGCGCGATCTCGAGCGTGCGCTTGAGTTCGATGATGCCCGACACGCGGAACACGACGATCCGCGGCTCGTCCAGATCGCACGCGGCCCGCAGGCTCCCGGCGATGGGCTCCTCGCCGGGCGCGTAGTCCGCAAGCGTCGTGACGGCCACCACTCTGCCGCCCCGGCCGCCGGGCGTCTGCGCGCCGAATCCTTCGGCGCCGGGGAATGCGGGCAGGCCCGGGCCGGCCGCGGCAAGGGGACACAGGATCGCACACAGAAGCGCGGCCAGCGCCGCCCGTACATGCGTGGATGTCATGGTGCTCACTCCGTCGCCGTCCTGGTGTGGATGTCCACGTCGTCCAGGTAGAAGATGGCCGATTCGGTGCCGTTGGCGACGAATCCCCACCAGTCCAGCCGGCTGAACTGGGGATTGCCGCAGGCGAGCCCCTCGAACACGCGCGGCTCCTGGCCGGGCAGCGTTACGCGCAAGGTGTAGGTGCCGTCGGCCTCGACGCCCAGTGCGCACTCGATCTCGATGCGCACCCATTCGCCGAGGGGCACCTGAAGCAACCCCTTGCCCGAGGCTGAGAGGTTGCCGGCCCCGTCGAACCAGATGCTCGGCCCTACGCGGTATGGGTTTCGGCTGTCGCGCCACTCGTGATACATGATGGCGCCCGGCTCGAGCCGGAGCGCGAACGCGCCGGCCACGGTGCCCTTCCTCAGGTGCGGGCCGTACACGAGGTGGGGATTGTAGCTGTACTGGAGGCCCGGCGCGTCGGTGATCTTGAGGCTGTGCTTGCCGGTGGCGGCGATGGCATCCGTCACGCGGATCTGGGCGTCGCCTTCCTCGCCAAGCGTGGCTGCGCCGGCGGCCAGCGTGCCGGGAGGTGTGGCCTCGAATCCGTCCGATACCGTGACGGGCTCAGGCGGTTGGGGCGGCGAGAAGGGCTCGCGGGCGATCGCCCGGGGCCGGGCCACCCAGGCGGGATCGCCGTAGAGGCCGGCAGTGCTTGTGTCGAAGGGTTTGAAGCCGACTTGGAGCGCGGGCGAATCGGCGGCCAGGCGGAAATCGCCGTGTTCGGGATCGGCGAAGCCGGGATCGGCGACGATGGAGTGGACGTCGTGGCCGCGCGCCTGCCACTCCTCGAAAGACTGGCCGGCGAAATCGACGCGCTCGCCGGACGAATCCCAGTAGCAGTTGTGGTCGAGTTTGAAGTTGTCGTTGCCCCAGTTGCTCCCGAGGAGGAGTCCGTTGTTGAAGTACACGATGTTGCGCTCGAAGAAAAACGAGATGTGATCTTCCTGCCGGGATCGGATGAGCTGTCCGCGGTGCGAATAGGCGAAGATGTTGTTCTGAACGCGGTTCTCGCGGCCGTAATGCTGGTGGAGCGTGCCCGTGAGCGTGTTGTAGACGAGGTTGTTCTCGGCCAGGATGTCCGTGCTGCCTTCATCGAAATAGATGCCCCAGCCGCCCGACACGCGCGGATTGGACAGGACGTCGTGGAACACGTTGTTGCGGATGACGGTGCCGGGCGACACGCCGAGGGTGTAGATCCCGCCCATGTCGCTGAGCTGGCCGTGG
>JAFGTL010000075.1 GCA_016934125.1 Candidatus Hydrogenedentota bacterium | reverse complement strand
CCGCAGCCATTCCGGCGTGCCCCACGGCGAGCCCGTGTGCGGCGCGGCAATCGTCACCACCGCCGCCACCCGCTCGGCGTGCTCGGGGTAGTTGTGCAGGAACGCCCGCGCCTTCAACCCGCCCAGGCTGTGCGTCACGATGGCGTACGCCCCCTCCGGGAAGTAGTAGCGCACCCCGCCCGATTCGACGCCTTCCGAAGTCGCCTCGGCCAGGAACCGAGCCAGATACGCGGCGATGCTCTCCTCGAACCCCGGATACAGCGCGCTGAATCCGATGGCCGCGTTCACGCCCGACGCCGGGTGATCGAAATCCCACAATTGGAACGCCGCCCGGAACGCCGCCGCGTCCGGGCTGTAGGCGGCCCAATGGGCGAACTCGCCCCACCGCGTTGCCCCCATCCCATGGATCAACACCACCGGCACCGGCCCCGCCACCAACTCCGGATACAGCGGATACAGCCGCCACTCCGCCTTCGCTTCCGGCTCGCTCGATGACGGCCCGAAATCGAGGAACTTGGCGTCGAGCGTGGGGGAGGAGTACTCGTCCACCGTGCGCACAATGAACCGGCCCGGCCTGTCCGCCGTGAACCACACCCGGCCGCCCAGCTTCCGCGGCGCGTCCCCCAACCGGACGTACAGGCCCCGCGACACACGCCGGTATACCTCCACCTCGCCGCTCTCCGCCGCCAACGGCGCCGACACCCGGATCGGCTCCGGCCCGCGCCCATCCACCTCGAAAAACCGCGCCACCGGCGCATCCGTCGCCAGTTCATCCTGCGCCCGCGCCGGATCGAGATCTTTCACCGACACATCTTCCCCGCCCGCCACCACGCCCGAGGCCGATTCCGCACGCCGTCCCAGCATCTCCACAATGGCCCGCTGGCAATCGAGCGACGTCGCCGGCCCGCCCGTCAGCGCCTCATTCACCAGCCCTTGCAGATCGGCCGCGTCCGTCCTGGACGCGCCGCACATTGCCGCTATCGTTACAAGCGTCGCCAGCATACCCATGGCAGGATCCCCCTGACAGGCGTCAGTATACCACGCGCTCCGCCGTGGCCTTGCGGCGCACCGCCCCCCCCGCCGCCGATCCGCCTGATCGGTCGGATCGGTCGGATCGGTCGGATCGGTCGGATCCGTCCGATCGCTAGCCTACCGCGCCCCGTGCCGCATCCAGAGCAGCAGATCGTCCCACACCACCTCGCCTTCGGCGCCTTCCGCAAGCGTCACCGCGATGGTGTTCGCCCCATGCTTCACCAGCCCCGCGTCCATGGCATACTCGAGCCAGTCGCCTGTCTTGAGCCCCGTGTCCAGCGCGGCGCCGTTCATCGCAACCGCCACCGCGTCCGCCGCCGCGATCCCCTTGATTCGCAGTTGCAGCGTGACCCGCGGCGCATTCTGCTTCGGCAACATCTCGCCCACCAGCAACTCCGCCTGTTCCGTCGCGCCCGGCGCGAGCGGCCGGGGATGGGCCGGATTCAGGATCGGCCGGTTGAGGAATCGCTCGCCGCCGGCGATATAGCCCCTCAGATTGCCCAATCCGCGCGCCGCCGTTGTGTACACCTTATCCAACGGCGCCAGCGTCTCCCGGCTGCCCAGTTCGCTCCACAACACGCTCTCCGGATGGAAGTAATTGAACAGGTAAACGCCGTTCGCCCCGCTGTCCCATGCGTTCATGGCCCGCGCCCGGTAACACTCGAGCGTCCGCCGCGGCGCCGCGCCTTCCGCATCGCGGACGCGCGTCTCGCTCAGGCACGCGTACACCGGCACGCCGTACTTCCGCCCCAAGTCCACGCTCGTTGTCCACGGATTCAGCCGGAAATAGCCGCTCATTACCAGGATATCGACGAGATCCTCCCGCAGCCACCGCTCCACGTCGAGCCCGATATAGCGGCATACCTCGAGCGAATCCGGCACGCGCACCGCCACCAGGATCGGGCGCCGCCCTTGTTCGAGCGCCACCGCCTCCGTCATGGCCCGCACCCGGCGGAACAGATCCGTCATCATGTCCAGTTCCGCCTGGCCCACCGCCTCGCCCATGGCGTGCCGTTTGAACAGCACCGGATGCCGGAAGAAGTCGAACTCGATGCCGTCCACGTCGTAGTTGCCGCACACCTCCTCGACGATACGGAACGCGAATTCGCGCACCTCCGGCACGGTATAGTCCACCGCCGTCCATCCGCCATGCCGCGGCCGCTTCTCCCGCGTGCCCATGAGCCATTCCGGGTGATCCTTCTTGAATTGCGAGAACTGGAACGGCGACGACCACGCGCTCCCGGCGTCGTGCGTATCGTTCACCCGCATGCTCCAGAACGCCTCGATCCCGTTCGCGTGGCAGTGTTCGACCACCACCGCGAGGGGATCCGTGCCTTCCTCGATGAGACGCGGGATCGCGTTCTTCGAGAACCCCACCTCCTGCCCGGCCCGATCCGTTGTCGAGAACACCTCGCCCACCTGCGTGTTGTACAGGCACCTCCCGAAACACTGATGCGCGCAGTAGAACACCGCGTCGCACTGCGTGCCCTCGATCCCCGCGATCCGGCCCGCCAGAAATGCCTCCCGCGTCGACAGCCCCGGCTCGCCAATCCGGTTATCGATCAGCGCGTCGTCCCCGTCGTCGTTGTAGATCACCCGCCGCTGACGGAACGCCGCCGCCTTCCGCATCAGGCGCAGTTCGGCCCGATTCGCCGGCACCACCGCCGCCTCGCCCCCGCCGGCCTCAGCCGCCAGCGCCGCCATCGTGAGCGCCGCCAACGCCATTCCCATCGCCCGTGGGCACCGAATCCCTATCACGTTGTCATCCCCCCTGAGCCGTGCGAGCAGCACGCGTAGCCTGAATTCATCATACACCGATCCTTACAGGATCGCTCGGCCTCGTTCAACGGCGTGCCGCCGCGAACACCCTCAGTAGCGGATCTCCTGGAGCCGGCCTTCGAGATCTTCGGCCTTCATCGGCGCCTTCACGTCGGCCTTGTTCACCGCGATCAGCCACCGTTCCGCGGCCCCATAGGGCTCCCCATAGCCCTTTCCGCCCCAGAACGACAGCAGTTGCCCCACCGGCCCGCCGCCCGCAACGACGTGGAGTGCCTCCTCCTCCTCCTCTTCGTCGTCGCCCTCGCCGCGCCTCCGTCTATCCGGGCGCCCCTCCCTGCTGATCACGCTCATCTGGACTGTGCCGTCGTGGCCCGGCCTCGTCAACACCTGGTGTTCTGTCCTGGATACCGCGGCTACGCGGGCCGGACTCGGCGCCTCGACGATCACCAGGATCCGTTCGGAATCGGCCACGTGCGTCATCCGGTGCCCGTATTGCGCCAGCGCGCCCACTACCGCTTCGCGGAACTCGGCAACCATCTCCGCATCGTAGGGGATCGACTCCTCTCCGGAGAACGGCCACCCTTCGCCATCCATCAGCAGCTCGATCGATTCCACCCAGGCGCTTCCCGGCGGCGGCGGCGGCCCGCTCGCCACCGCCCGGTTCTTCTCCCAGAGATCCTCCGCAGTGCCGGACGCGGCCTCCCGGTGCGGCGTTTCCTGCTCCGTGAGGTAGAAGCCCACCGGAATCGTCAGAATCGCCCCCACCGTCGGGACATACCGCGCCGAAATGAACGAGGGCGAACTCATCTCGTGCTCCACCCCGCGCCAGTGCTCCAGCCCGGCCAGATCCACGCTGTCTTCGAGCACCATCGCCATCGTGCACAATTCCTCGCCCACTTTCGCGGTCGCCCCGGCCGCCCCGGCCGCCCCCGCCTGCGCGAACGCGCTCAATCCCATTCCCAGGGCCGCCCCGGCCCACACCATCAACGCAATCCTCTTCATCATCAGATCTTCTCCTCGCGTTCCGGCCGCCGCGCCTAGTCCCCGCCCGCCATGCTGGCGTGGACGCAGGCCTGCACCGCCGCCTGCTGGCCCTGTGCCAGCCGCGTCACCGCCGCCCGGAGCCGCGTCTCGAGCCACGAGTTCTGTGCCGCGACGCGATGCACCTGCAACGCCGTCTCGTTTGTCACGTCGATCACGGCCGCCATCTCCTCCTGGAGCCGGCCTACCTCCTCGGTGAGCCGCGCCACGTCGTCGGCTGCGGCCCCTGAATCGCCCCACTGGAACGCCGCATCGCCGAACCGAACCGTGAACTGCGCCTGCGACAACGCTGCAACCAGCAGCAGTGTCGCGGCCGCGGCCGGCACCCACGCCGCCCACCGGCCCCATCTCGAGCGCTTCGGGCCCGCCGCCACGGCATGCGCCAGCGCGTCTGCGTCCAGCGCCCCGTGCGCAATCGGCTCCCGCGCCCACCCCGCCACGCGCTCCACGAACGCCTTCAGTTCCGCGGCCTCCTCCGGGGCCTCGCGCATCTCCGCCTCGGCCGGAGCCGCTTCCTCGCCGCTCGCCTCGCCCAGCAGATGCTTCATCCAACGCTGTTCGCGTTCTTCATTCGGCTTCATGGCACCTGTTTCCTCTCTTCAGCGTCCTCCGCACCGCACGCCAGCCTGCGCAGCCGCGCCAGCGCCGCGTAGAACCGCGATTTCACCGTCGTTTCGGGCGCATCCATCACCGCGGCCATCTCCCGGTAACTCAATTCCCGCTCGAACCGCAGCAGGATCAGTTCCCGATCCTCGACCTCCAGCCGCGCCAGGGCCGCATCGAGCCGTTCCCTGTCCTCCGCCTCCGTGAGGCGTTCCCGGACATCGGGTGGGGGATCGCGCCGCTCCGGCGTCCAGGCCGGATCCTGTTCGAGCGCCCACTGCCGCGTCCGCTTCTTGTGCCACGTGGCCAGCACGTTCCGCGCGATCCGGAACAACCACGTCGACAGCGCGTACTGCGGATCGTACGACGCCGCATACCGATACGCCCGGACAAACACCTCCTGACGCAGATCGGCGGCCGGCTCCGGATTGCCGGCGGCTTTCACCAGGAACGCCGCAATCGGCCCGTCCCACCGGCGCACCAGTTCCGCGAACGCCCCGTGGTCGCCCCCGGCCACTCGCCGCATCAGTTCGCGATCATCTGCCACGGCTGCCCATTCCCGATTTGCTCCTTTCACTAAGGTATACCTCGTTTCACTCCAAATCGACGAGATCAATCTCTATCCGGGCCAAGCCCCCTGTACACCTGCCGCCCAATCCGCTACGATGGGAACGGCTCCCCACGGCGGCAATCCGTCCTGTTGTCGCACAACCGCACGGAGGGAAGCATGACGAACGCGCACCCCACCGCCGCGCCGGACGCGCGCGTCCTCGTCGCCGAGGAGCGGCGGCCCGGCTCGCAACTCCAGCTTTGGAGGAACGCCATCGACGGCCGCCCCGAACACGAACTCGTCATGAACGGCGTGTTCCTCATGGCCTCCTACAACCGGGCCTCCTCCGAGCACTTGGTTCGCGCGGCCATTGACCGCATGCCCCGCGGCCGCCCGCTCCGCGTGCTCATCGGCGGGCTCGGCATGGGATTCACCGCCGCCGAGGCCTGCCGCGCCCCCGCCGTCCGCGCCGTCGACGTCGTCGAGATTTCCCCGACCATCATCGAGTGGAACCGCCGTTTTCTCGCCCACCACAACGCCGCCTGCCTCGACGACCCCCGCGTCACCGTCATCGAGGCCGACTTCCTCGACTACGTCCAGCAAGCCCAGGGCCCATACGATATCGTCGCCATGGACATCGACAATGGCCCCGCCCTGCTCGTGCTCGAATCCAACCGCCGCGCCTACACCGCCCCCTTCCACGCCCAAACCAAAGCACTCCTCCGCCCCGGCGGCATCTTCGCCCTGTGGTCGTGCTCCGAAGAACCCGCCCTCGCCGCGGCCGGCCGCGAGGCCTTCGCCTCCTGCGAACTCCTCCGCGTCACCGAACGCCACCGCGGTAACCCTACCCCCTACTTCATCTACCTCTGGCAGTAGCGGCCCGGCCATTTGCCCTTGCGCTTCCGAACCCGCCCTGCGTATCCTGACGCCCATGCGCTCCGCTCTCCTATACTCGCTGCTGTTCGCCGTGGCCGCGTCGCTCGCCAACGGCGACGACGCCTTCGCCCCCTATCCGGTGCGCAACGGCGATTTCTCAGTCCCCGGCCACGGCTGGCAGCCTGCCTCGTGGCATTTCCACACGTTCAGCGGACAGTACACCCTCTCCATGAACGCGGAGCCCGGCCCCGGCGCGCCCCCGCAGGCCGTCATCGCCGCCACCACGCCCGGCCGCGCCTGCATCTACCAGGACGTCCCCCTGCCCCGCGGCCGCTACCGCTTCACCGTCCATGCCTGCCCATCCTTGGGCGCCCAGGCCGTGGTCGATATCGCCGGCACGAGCGCATCCACCGCGGCGGCCGGCGATTGGCAGTCGCTCACCGTCGAGTTTGACGCCGAAGGCCCTGCGCGCGTCCACCTCATCGCCGTAGGCGGTGGCTCCGTCGCCTTCCGGCTCGCCCGGATCGAGCCCATCGAACTCGTCTGCGCCGCCGTCCCCGCCGCAAGCGGCCCGGCCGTGGGCGCCATCGCCCTCGACGCGCCCGCCAGCCCCGCTGCCCGGTTCGCCGCGAGGGAACTCCAGCGCTGCATCGCTCAGATGACGGG
>JAFGTL010000074.1 GCA_016934125.1 Candidatus Hydrogenedentota bacterium | reverse complement strand
GTCCTCGCCGAATACGAAGGCCCGGCCCTGGGTGGGCCGGAGCAGGCTGCACAGAATCTTGATGGTCGTCGTCTTGCCGGCGCCGTTCCGGCCGAGGAAGCCAAACACCTCGTTCTCGGCGATGCTCAGATTCAGCCCGTCGAGCGAACGCACCCCGCCCCGGCCCAGGTGCGTCGTGTACACCTTGGCCAAATCGTGCGTAGCGATCGCGTCCATGGCGAGGGCCTCTCCCGTTCCGGCGAATTGGCGTTGCTTCCCGGCAGGGATTATCCGGTATCGTCCCGAGTAGCGTCAACCGCTCCGGCCGCTCGGCCGCGCGGCAGGTTGGCGGCCCGCCCCAAGAATCGGTATCATGGACGCCGCGTCCCGCGGGGGGGCGACAGAAGGAGCCAGGCATGGAACGCCCCACGAGTGTCACTGTGTTCGGTGTGTTGAATATTGTGTTGGCCGTGCTCGGCCTGACCTGCGTCCCGGTAGGGATGCTGCTGCAACACGCCGGCCCGCCCACCCCGGGCGGCTACGCGCCGTCGGACGCCGTCGTCGGCATGTACGAGAGCATGGAAACCCCCTTCTATCGGGCCTACTCGGCCGTGTCGACGACGGTGGGCATCGTGGCGGCAATCGCTCTGCTGGCCGCGGGCGTCGGGCTCCTGAAGTTGCGCCCGTGGGGCCGGAGTCTGTCCATCGTGTACGCCATCTACGGCCTCATCGTGGCCGTGGTATTGCCCGTGGTCAATTACTTCATCGTGTGGCGCCCAATGCTCGACACCCTGCAGGGCGTGGGGGGGCCGGCGGAGTTCGGTTTCATGATTGCCCTCGTTTCCGGCACCGTGGGCTCGTGTCTCAACTTCGTCTACCCCGTGCTGCTGTTGATCTTCATGTTCCGGCCGCACGTCAAGCGCGCGTTCCTGCCGCCTGATGCGCCCCCTCTGCCGGAGACGTAGGGCGGGAACCGGAGGGAAGGAACCGACATGGACGCACTCACACGGCGCGATCTGCTCAAGCGAACCGGATGCGCATTGGGAGGAGGACTGATGGCAAGCACACTGGGCTCCTGCGCCACCAGTGCCCGCCCCGGCCCGGCGGCCGCGGGGCCGGGCCCCCGCAAACCGAACATCATCTTCATCCTGACGGACGATCTCGGCTACGGCGATCTGGGCTGCTACGGCCAAGCGCAGATCGAGACGCCGTGCCTGGACGCCATGGCCGCGGAGGGCGTCCGGTTCACGCAGTGTTACGCGGGCAGCACCGTGTGCGCGCCGAGTCGCTGTTGCCTCATGACGGGCCTCCACACCGGGCACGCCCTCGTCCGCGGCAACGCGCGCGTGCCGCTGCGCCCGGATGACGTCACCGTGGCCGAGATACTCAAAGCGGCCGGCTACACGACGGGCCTCGTCGGCAAATGGGGCCTCGGCGAGCCGGACACGACGGGCGTGCCGAACCGGCAAGGCTTCGACTACTTCTTCGGCTACCTCAACCAGGGCCGGGCGCACAACTACTACCCCGACTACCTCTGGCGGAACGAAGAGCGGATCGAACTCGAGGGGAACGTCGAGGACAAGGATCGGCCCCGCGTGTCCATCGAGCGGACGCAGTACAGCCACGATCTGTTCACGCAGGAGGCCCTCGCCTTTGTCGAACGCCACCAGGCCGAGCCGTTCTTCCTCTACCTCGCCTACACGATTCCCCACGCCAATAACGAGCGGGGCCGCGTCGACGGCGACGGCATGGAAGTGCCCGACTACGGGGCCTATGCCGGGCGCGACTGGCCCAATCCGCAGAAGGGCCACGCCGCCATGATCGCCCGGATGGATCGCGACGTCGGGCGCCTGTTCGAGCGGCTTCGCGCTCTCGGCCTCGACGACGACACGATCGTCTTCTTCACGAGCGATAACGGCCCGCACAAGGAAGGCGGCGCGGATCCGGCCTTCTTCCAGAGCGCCGGGCCGCTCCGCGGCTACAAACGAGACTTGTACGAGGGCGGGATCCGGGTGCCGGGGATGGTGCGCTGGCCCGGCCGCATCGCACCGGGCGCCCTGAGCGATCACGTCTGGGCGTTCTGGGACTTCCTGCCGACGGCCGCCGAACTGGCCGGCGTGGACGCGCCGGCCGGCCTCGACGGCATCTCGTTCGTGCCCGCCCTTCTCGGCGAGGCCGCCGCGGGCCGGCCGCAGGAGAACCACGACTTCCTCTATTGGGAGTTCCACGAAGGCCCGGCCAGCAAACAGGCCGCCCGTACGGGCGACTGGAAAGGGGTGCGCCTCCAACCCGACCGCCCCCTCGAACTGTACAACATGGCCGCCGACGTGGGGGAGAAGAACGACATCGCCGGCAATCACCCCGACGTGGTGGCCCGGATCGAAGCGTATCTCGCCACGGCGCGCACCGAGTCAGCAGACTGGCCGCTGCGGCGTCCGAAAACGAAGAAGAAATAGGCGCAGCGCTTCCCGCGGCGCTGTGAAGGGGAGTTGCTCCGATGAAACGACGTTCTATGACGGCCCTGTTCTGTCTGATGCTGGCCGGCGCGGCCCTGACAGCCGCCGCCCAGGAGGCCGGGGTGCTCGAGATCGGCTCGCGCCTCGAACCGTTCCTGGACGCCTACCTGATCGAGTCGCTCGACGGGGCCGCGCTCACACTCCACGAGCCGGTGCCGGCCGAGCGCGTGCTCTACTTCGATCGGCCCTGGGAAGGCCGCTTCTGCGGCTATGTCACCGTCATCAAGACGGAGCGCCTCTATCACCTGTATTACCGCGGCGTGCCGGCCGCCGGAAACGATGGCAACGCCAATGAGGTGACGTGCTACGCGGTGAGCGTAGACGGGATCAACTGGGCGAAGCCCGATCTCGGCATCTACGAGATCCATGGCACGCGCAAAAACAACGTGATCCTCGCCGACAGCGCCCCCTTTTCCCACAACTTCTGCCCCTTCTACGACAACTCGCCCAAGGCCTCCCCCGACCAGCAGTTCAAAGCGGTTGCCGGCACCGGCAAGAGCGGACTGGCCGGCTTCGTGTCGCCGGATGGCGTGCACTGGAGCAAGCTGCGCGACGAACCCATCATCACGGGCGGCGCCTTCGATTCGCAGAATCTCGTGTTTTGGTCGGACACGGAGCAATGCTACGTGTGCTATTTCCGCATCTTCTCCGACGGATTCCGCAGCGTGAGCCGGTGCACCTCACCCGATTTCGTGCAGTGGAGCCCAGCCACCGAGATGAGCTTCGGCGACACACCCCGCGAGCACCTCTACACCAACCAGACGCGCCCGTACTTCCGCGCACCCCACAT
>JAFGTL010000073.1 GCA_016934125.1 Candidatus Hydrogenedentota bacterium | reverse complement strand
AGCCGCCCCGCCCGCCGCAGCGTCCACCGGGGCGGCGGGGTTTCACTGCGCTGGGCCCACAGTTCCCGGGCGAACGCGGCCTGCCAGGCCTTCATCCAGAGGAACAGCAGCGCCACGCCCAACGAGGCGCCCGCACACCGGGTGCGCGCGAATGCGCCCTGGCCCATGTCGGCCCAGAAGTAGAGGATGCCGAGTACGAAGGGCGACGCGCCTACGTAATACATGGCGAGCGTGCGCGCCGGGGCACGGCGCAGCAAGTGGACGGCCTCTTCCATCAGCGCGAGGGCGCCCGGCCCGGTTCCATTCGCTGTTGCGGCGCGCCGGCTCATTGCTCCTCCCAATAGCTCGCCTTCCACAGCGTGCCTTCATGAAACGCCGCCGGGATCGTCAGCAACCCGCGCCCCATCAGGTAGAAGAAGGCCCATACTACCGCCACGGCGGACACCACCTGGATGAGGCGCGCCGCCCGCGCCAAGGGCCGGCGCCGCTCGCCCGTGGCCGCCGCAAGGCGTGCCAGGCACGACGCGCAGATGGCCCGGCCCTCGTGATCCGTCACGCATTCGCGGCAGAAGAACCGCCGGCATTCCGGGCACCGGGCAACGGCCTCGCGCGCCGGGTGGTTGAAGCAGCGCTGGCGGGCGATGTCCAGCATGGATCACATTCCTCCGGCGCCGTCGTCGCCGCCGGGCGGCGGGGCAGGCTGGGCCGGTTCTTCACCGGACGCGAGCAGGCCGCGCCGCCAGTCGCGCACGAGGATCAGGCCCGATATGCCGAGCGCAGCGCTGAGCACCACCGCCACGACGTTGACGCCGACGTAGAATCCGTCGCCGAGCAAGGGCGGCCCCACCTCCTCGTACGCGCCCGAGAACGGGCCGAAACTGCTCTGGATCTGAAGCACATAGACGACGGCCACGCAGGCCAGGGCATAGGCCAGCGAGAGCCACGTCACCGTCTGCACGGCGTCGTTGAAGCCGCCGTGCTGCAGTTGGACGAGGGCCACGAAGGTGAGCGCCACGACCGCCAGCAGCCAGATCATGTTGATCACCATACTGACGGCCGGCGGCATGATGTCCCTCAAGTAGAGATCCATGAGGCAGATGGGCACGTCGCAGAGAACCGTCAGAAACAGGGCCTGATGGATCCGGCCCGTCACGCGCGTGGGATGCCACGTAGCGGCCGGCGCGTCCACGCGAAGCGGCCCCGTCCGGGGCGCACCGGCCCCTGGGGCGGCCGCGTCGCCGCCCGGGGCGGCCGCCGGCCCGGCGGCCAGCGCTTCGGCCGTGAGTACGCCCTGAACGCCCTCGATCAGGGGCCGAAGCAAATCCAGCACCTGCTGTGCCGTGCGGAGCCGGCCCAGCGGGAGCAAGAGCTCGGTATGCGTGGCGGTGTGCACCGAGCAGCGACACGTCGGGCCCGCGGCGATATTCAGCATGAGGGGCAGGAAGAACAACAACGCGAACAGGGCCGCCGCGGCCAGCGCGGGCAGGTTCGGGCCGCCTGCCAGCGCCACGGCAACCGCCACCAGGCTGAGCCCGGCACCCACCGTGGCCAGCACGGCGTTGAACGCTTTGCCGAGATCAGTCCGGTGCAGCGTGAAGGCCTGGATGTCGGAGAAGTAGAACCGCCGATAGCTCTGCGTAAACCAGCAGTCCGACGCGAGCAACACGTGATCCGGGCCCAGCCACAGGCGATGCTGTCCGATAAAGGGCCGGACACACCGTCCTCTGAGCTGCCTGTACACAATCGCGTCGTCACTCATGCCGCATCCATTCCCTTGGCTCCAATCACCCGAACAGGGCAAACAACATCACCGCCGCAACACCCGCCCAAGCAACGAATTGCGCCCCCGCCAGCAACAGGGCCAGCGGCATCCGCCACCGGCCCCGGGGAACAACGCTCTTCGGCGCGTTCCAATACCGCACACACAGAAACACGATCAGCGGCGCCGTGATTAACGTCACCGGCCAGCAGAACAGGAACAGGAGCAAGGGCGCGAACCCGAGCGCAAGCGCCATCCCGTCGTAGAGCACCCGTCGCGTCACGAGCCATGGATGCCGTTCCCCGGCCTGGGCCGACGCCAGACACGCCGGGCACAAGTGCTTGCCGCAGATGTCGATACCACACAGCGCGCACAGAAACCGGCCGCATTCGTCGCAGGGCGCCTCCACCTTGTAGTGGGGATGGTAGTAGCAACTGCTCTCCCCGTCCACGACAACCGGTTCGGGTTCGCGGCCGCGGGCCGTTCCGCGGAGCAGGGCCGGGAACGCGTCCACGCGCAGCGAGGTGTCGCACGACGGGCACGCCGCCAGCCCCGCATTGACGTGGCCCGTCCCCAGGCGCGCCCGGCAGGCCGGACAGATCAGGTGTTCGGTGTCCACGTTGCTCCTCAGTTTGCCTCACGCCCTCGCCGGACGCGCACCACGCGCGTCGCGCACACGTGGTCGTGGAGGGCGCGTTTCTCCTCGTCAAATGCCGCCATGATATACCCGATCATGAGCGTCAACGAGCTTAGCATTTCGGCGAAATAGCGCGCGAACGCGCGCAGATACGTGATCCGCTCGCCTTGCGGCCCGACGATGCGGAGCGAACACACCATCTTGCCCAGCGTCGCGCCGTAGCGGCCCACGAAAAACGTGGTGTACACAATCGGCACCATGAATTGGAGCAGGAAAACCACGCCCCAGGCCACTACGCCCGCCACCTCGCCCAAGGCAAGCCCGACGGCCGCGGCCAGCGCCTGGAGGATCATGTTGAACGCGTAGAGAAGGATGCCGTCCAGGAACTTGGCGGCAAACCGGATCCAGAATCCGCCGTACTCAAGCAACCCCCGCAGCGGCACGCCAATCCGAACCTGCTCCACCGCGGCCGGTTTGCACCGGGCACACACCTGCGCGCCCAGGATGTCCACCAAGTCGTCCGGCGCGAACCCCCCGCCGCACACCACGCACGCGCGTTTGGCGCGGGGATAGGTGCCGTCCGCCACCTCGTGATAGGGCTGCCACGCGGCCATGCCCGGCCGCCACACGAGCGTATCCGCCGTGATCTTCCCCTCGTCCAGCAAGGCGCGGAAGTCGGCCTCCTCGACGGGGCCGGTCTTCACCCGGCCCTCCGCATAGTGCCACGGCACGTTCCGAATTCCTCCGATTCGCCGAATGCAAGGGGGCGCGCCGGGCTGATGCCGCATGCTGCAGCCTACGCGCCCCTGCCCCTGACGGCTACCATACCAGATACCGGCGGCGAAATGTCACCTCACTGTCCGCGGCCCCCTGTCCAGCTTCGACAGAGACGCCGCCCTTGAAATCGAGCGGCCGGGCAGTCCAGTATGCCGGGCCATGGACACTACAACCGTGCAGATATTCGACGGGCCGGGCCAGCCGTTGCGCCGGGAGGCGTGGCCCATTCCCGAGGCCCTGCAGGACGGCGAGGTTCTGGTGGGCATCGCCCTGGCCACGATCTGCGGTTCGGACTTGCACACCGTGTCCGGCCAGCGTACGGAGCCGACACCCGCCATCCTCGGCCATGAGGCCGTGGGCCGGGTGCTGCGCAAGGGCCGGGGCCGCCCCGAACTCGCTGAAGGGACGCGGGTTACGTGGAGCATCGCGGACAGTTGCGGCAGGTGCCCGGCGTGCACCGAGTTCGGCCTGCCGCAGAAGTGCGACGCCCTGTTCAAGTACGGCCACGCGGCCGTCACCAACGGATCGGGCCTGAACGGGTGTTACGCGGGCCACATCCTGCTGCGGGCGGGCACGCATATCGTCCCGGTGCCGGACAACGTGTCCGATCCCATGGCCGCACCCATCAACTGCGCTCTCGCAACCATGGTGAACGCCCTGTCGTATGTCCCCGCGCCGTGCCGCACGGCCGTGATCCAGGGCGCCGGCATGCTCGGGCTCTACGGCGCAGCCTTGTTGCGCGATCGCGGCGCGGACGCCGTGTTCTGCGTCGACGTGCAGGAGGGGCGGCTGGAACTTGCGGAGTCCTTCGGGGCGACGCCGATAGATGGCCGGCCGGGCCGCTACGAGCAGGCCCGCGCCCGGATCGAGCAGGCCGCACCGCGCGGCGTCGACGCCGTCATCGAGGTGGCGGGCAAGGCGGATCTGGTGCCGGAGGGCGTGCGCCTGCTCCGCCCGGGGGGCCACTACGCCTTCATCGGCATGGTGCATCCGAACAGCGCCCTGCCCCTCACCGGCGAGGCCGTCATCCGCAAGTGCCTCACGATCCACGGCACGCACAACTACGGCCCCGAACACCTCGACGAGGCGGTGGCGTTTCTGGCGCGTACGGTGGACGCCTATCCCTATGAATCGCTCGTGAGCGCGCCCTATCGGCTCGATGAGATCGAGAGCGCCCTCGATGCCGCCCGCTCCCAGCAGTGGGCGCGGGTAGCCGTCGCGCCCTGATCGCGCCGCAGAGGAACCGCTACCAGACGCCGAGCGCGTGCTCGCGCGCGCGGACAAGGCGCGTCAGCAGCGTGTTCGTCGGGCACGGCACGCCGTACTCCTCGCCGTATCCGCACACCGCCCCGTTCAGGGCATCGATCTCGGTTCGCCGGCGGTGCACGAAGTCCTCCCGCATGCTCGCGTAGTGCGCGGCCGTCGGCGGGATCAGTTCGTCGAACAGGAGCGTGATGTATTCATCGGCCCCGGCCGGCCGGAGCGGCACCGCCATGGCCTTCGCCACTGCGTACAGTTCCTCCACCACCTCGATCATGATCCGCCGCGTGTGATCCGTGTCCAGCAGGGCGCCGTATGGCACGTCCAGGAGCGCCGACAGCGGATTGAGCGCCGAGTTGTACGCCACCTTCGACCACAGCACCGTCGCGATCTCGTCCGTATACACCGTGGGCAGCCCGGCGGCCTCCATGGCGGCAACAATCGCGCGCACGCGATCCGCGGGCGCCGACGGACCGTACACCCCGAGGGCCGTCGGGTTGGCGATCACCGTGATCTCGATGCTCCCCGGTTCGAGCACCCGCACCCCGAAGATCGCCCGCGCGCCCACCGTCCGTTCCCAACCCACCGCCTCGGCGATCAGTTCCGCGTTGCCCAGCCCGTTCTGATACGAGCACACCAGCGTGTTCTCATCCACAAGCGGCGCGATCGAGCGCACCGCCTCGGCCGTGTTATAGCTCTTCACCGTGATCAGGATGAGGTCGAAGGCGCCCGCCTTGAGCCCCGACACCGTCGTGCGCGTGGTGAGGCGCCGCACCAGCCGCTCGCCCCAGATTCCCGTGATGAACAGGCCCCGCTCTTCCACAGCCCGCATGTGGCTTTGCCGGCCGACGAGCGTCACCTCGTGGCCCGCATCGGCCAGAAACCCGCCCACGGCGCTGCCCATCGCGCCCGCTCCCAGGATCAACACACGCATACCCGCTCTCCTCCGGGTGCTTCCCGCTAGGAATGGGCCCGAATGAAGTCACGCACCCACACGGCCTGCTCGATCTGCCCGTCTATGAGAACCGCACCCAGAATATCGAACCCGGCCAACCGCCCGTCCTCGAGCCCCTGCCACACCGTCTGGCACTGGCTCCGGATCGCGCCCATAGGCATAGGCGACGCGGACGGATAATCGCGCAGGTAGCAGCCCATGACGATGGGTTTGCCCGGGAACCGCTCCCGGCACCGGTCGATATCGGCATCGAGTGTGGCCAGGTTCTCGTATCCCCATACCCAGAAGCTGACCACGTCGATGTATTGGGCCAGAGGCCCCCAGAACGCGGCCGAGGCCAGTTCGTGGGCGTACACGACGCATTCCAGCCGCAGCTCCGGGTTGTGCGACTTCAGGGCCGCGTAGACGCGCGCACAGGCCGCTTCGCCGTGGCCTTCCCGCTCCATCAGCCCCTTCATGTCGTCATAGAACCCGCCCGTCACGTTCGCGTACTCGAGCGACCACCGGCTCACCGCCTCGGCCTCGGCGCACACGGACTCGAGGGCGCTGTCGACGTAGTGTTCCGAGCCGCCCGAATCCGTGTCCCGGAACTTCCATTTCGAGATGTCGCACACCACCTCGTCCTTGTCGCGGAGCTTGTCCAGGGCGAGGGCGGTGGTGGGATGGAACAGGAAGTGCACCTTCCGGAGCCCGAAGAAGTCCGCGCCCTCCCCGAGGCCGAAGATGGACGGATGCACGCCGGGATCGAGCCCCTGCCCCTCCCAAACCCATCCGACATCGGCCATTCGCATTGTGCGCCGTCCTTGTCCGGGCGTCCTCGTTCCCGCGCCTACCGCAAGTACCGTTTAAAGAACCGATCCATGAAGAACCGGCACCGCTCGTTCACGGCCTCGGCCCTGTCCATGGTGTGCGGCCAGCCTTCGAGCCGATCGTATACCACCGGAACGCCCAACGCTTCGAGCTTCTGCGCAAGCACGTCGGACTGCTCGACCGGCACCAGTTCATCGATGGTGCCGTGGAGGATGAGGGTGGGCGGATCGTCCTTGCTCAGGTAGGTGAGCGGCGAGGCCTTGGCGTACAGCTCCGGCGCCTCGGCGTAGCCCACACCCAGGAAGCTGCGCACCTCGCCCGAGTCCTTCGCAATCTCGGCGGTCAAGTCGCTCGGGCCGTATAGGTTGACCACCGCCTGAACGCGGCTGCTCACGCCCGCGTGGCCGCCGTCCCCCTCCAATTCCGGCACGTCGGACGAGTACCCCACCATCATCGCCAGGTGGCCGCCTGCCGAGCCGCCGAGCACCGCAATGGCGTCCGGATCGATGCCGTATTCGGCCGCGTTGGCCCGCATCCAGCGCACGGCGCATTTGGCGTCCTCGACAGCCGCCGGAAAAGGCGCCTCGCCGCTGAACCGATAGGAGATGGTTGCGGCGGCATAGCCCTGCTCGGCGTACTTCGCCGTATAGTAGAGGTAGTCCTTCCGATCCCCTTTCTTCCAGCCGCCGCCGTGGATGAAGATCAGGCCGGGGACGGGGCCGTGGGTATCCAGGGGCAGGTAGAGATCCAGGAGGAGCGCCCGGCCGCCCACGTTGCCGTATTCGATGTCTTTGATCTCGCGGACGGTATCGGGCGCCTCGGAGGGCGGCGCGATCAGCTTCACCTTCCCGCCCAGCACGGCGGCCATGGCCTCGTCGTAGCTCGCGAACCCTTCCGGCGGCGGGGGGGGATTCTTCAGCGAGTATCTGGGGCCGCAGGCGGGCAACGCCACCAGAAATACGGCAACCGCCACCACTGTGAGGGCACATCGAACGGGCCTGTTCATAGCTCTCTCCGTGTTGCCGGGCGGACGCCCGATATCCTGCGCCTTCACAGCATACGAGTCATGCGCCCGGAGGGCAAGCCCGAAGCGGGGAGGGGCCGCGTGGGTTCACTTCGCGCCGGGACGCCGGTATAATGCCCGCGATGTGCCCGGAGTCCCGCGGCTGAAGCGCCGGCGGCCTCAGGATGCAGCCAATCCGTGGAGAAAACGCGAGGAGACGGATCGATGGCGCAAGAGTGCGCGAACAAACAGCGAAACCTGGAATTCTGCAAGTGCACCTACTCGGCCTGCGGAAAGCGCGGCGTGTGTTGTGACTGCATCCAATCCCACCTGCGCAACCACGAGTTGCCGGGCTGTTGTTTCCCGAAGGAGGTCGAGGCCACCTATGATCGCTCATTCCGGGCGTTCGCCAAGGCCTGGAACCTCTAACGGGTGACGCGGCCGGCAGTCCTTGCGCGCACCGTGCCGTCCTGGGTGCGGAGCAGGGCTGCGGCAGGCTCCAGCTCAGGCCAAGCCCAGTTCAGCGGTCAAGTCCAGCACGGTAAACCGGTTGCGGATGAAGCGCGCGCGCGCGAGCGCGTTACGGTATTCCTCGATGGATGCCTCCAGCCCCTCGGGTTCGGCTGGGCCGCCCGCCTTGCGGATCGCGTCGGCCACGACGGCCGACGGCAACAGATCGCCCAGCAGCGACGGCCGCAACCCGTCGATGCCGCGCACGAAGCGTTCGAGTTCGGCGCGAAGCGCCTCCCGAGGCAGGCGCTTCTCGTTCCACTGCCCGTGCACCTCCGCGGCGACAGGGCCCCAGTCTTCCTCGATCCAGGCGCGCGCCGCCTCGCGGCTCGGCTGCGCGGCGACGAGGGCGTCGATATCGAGCGAAGCGGGCTCGAGTTCAAGCACCTGTTCCCACAGACGCAGGCAGTGCACCGTGGCCACGCCCACCTGCGTGCCGTGTAGATCCGCGGCCGTGCCGTACAGGGCGTGCTTCATGTCCAGGTAGTGCGAGATCAGGTGTTCGCCGCCCGACGCCGGGGCTGACGAGCCCGCCACCAGCATCGACAACCCCGACAGCAGCAGCGCCTCGAGAACCAAGGCCACCGCCTCCGGCTCGGCGCGTCCGATCGCCTCGACGGCGCCCAGAACCTCGTCGAGCACCCCGTCGTAGAAGCGCAACGCCGTTTCATCGTAGTACTCCTCGCGCAGGAAATGGGCGGTACGCCAATCCGCCGAGGCGGAGCACTTGGACAGGTAGTCGCCGACTCCGGCGGCGAGCATACGTTGCGGGGCCGTCGCCACGACCTCGGGATCGGCGAACACCGCGCGGGCCGGCGTGCAGGGGACCGTCCGCTTCAGCCCGCGCACCTTGATGGCCACGATACCGGAGGTATAGCCGTTCATGGCCGCGGCCGTCGGGTAGAGGACGGCGGGCCGCTCGAGTTTGGTGCCGGCGTGCTTGGCCAAGTCGCACAGCGTGCCCCCGCCGATGGCGGCGAAGAAGTCCAGCGCCGCACCCGCCTCGGCCACCTCGTCGCCCAACTCCTGCGAGGCATCGATGGGGCCGCCCCCATACCGTTTCTCGGTCACGCGGATGCCGGCATCGCAGAGGGCCCGCAGCACCTGCTCGCCGCCCACGGCCCGGGTGTTCTCGTCCGACACCACCAAGCACGACGTGCCGCAGTGCGCCCGCGCGAACTGTGCAAGCCGCTCCGCGGCGCGATCCCCCACATAACATGCATCAATTCCGGTTCCCGGCGTTTCCGCCAGGGTCTGCTCCGTCGTACGCACCGAATCCTAGTCCTCCTGTGTTTTCCGTTCTTCGAACCGCTTCAGCTTGCGCCAGAGCGTGTTTCGTCCAATCCCCAGGTAGCGCGCCGCCTTGGCGCGGTTGTTCCGGCAGTGGCGCAGCACCGCCCGGATGTGTTCATACTCCACCTCGTCGAGCGGGTGCGGCACCTCGTCAACCGCGGGCGCGTCCCCGCTCGATTCGTGGCCCATGGCCCGGCTCACCATGAGTTCGAGTTCGCCCGCCTGGAACGGCACGAACACGTAGCCGTACACGCCCTCGCGCATGGCGGCCACCGCGTCGCGGATCTGGCCCGCCGAGGCGAGCACGAGCGCCGGCCGCGCTGCCGCGGCACGGATCGCGGCCGCCGGATCGTCCGCGATGCACAAGTCTGCGTCTGCATCCACCACCGTGTGGCCCGCGGCTTCGAGGAGGCTCTTGACCGTCACCCGGTTGGGGGGGTCTTCAATGACGAGTTCGATGCGCGCCATACGAACAGCCTACCACGTTCGGGCGCTGAGAAACACGCGTCGAAGCGGGGGCTCAGCTCAGCCTAACCGGCCGCGGCGGCCTCGTACTTCTCGAGGGCCGCATCGAGCCGCGAACGGAGTTGGCTGTCGCCGATCGCCGCTGGAAGCACTTCCTTGACGAGCGCCGCCGCCTCGGCCGCCTGCCCGTTCTCGAACAGGGCCCGGGCGTACAACTCGGCAGTGTGCGCGTCGCCGGGCGCGGCGTCATAAGCGACCTTGGCCACGCGCGCCACAAAGGCCGTGTTGCGGTACGCGAGCCCTTCCTGACTGAAGAAGTACGGCACGAACCGGTTCAGCAAGTCGGGCATGAGGGCGCCGTGCGCCACGAGGTACTCGCCGACGCGGTCGGCCTCGGCGGTGTCGCGCCCGTACTTCGCCAGCACCATGTACTCCATGGCCCACAACGGCAGGAGTTCGCGCATCTCGGCCTCGAGCTTCGGATCCATGGTGCCCGCCAAGACGCGATCCAGGGCGTCCTCGAGGCGGTCCATCGGATGGCCGTGCCACACCACGCTGCCGGACTTGTCGACGATGAACGCATGGGGGATGCCTTCCGCACCGTATGCGCGCAGGAACGCGATCGAGGTCT
>JAFGTL010000072.1 GCA_016934125.1 Candidatus Hydrogenedentota bacterium | reverse complement strand
TTTCGCTGGACGATGATACCTTCGGCGAGGTGCTCACGCGGCGCGATGCGAGCGCCATCGGTTCCGTCGAGGGCGCCGAGGCCGTCGGCGGCGGTTTGCTGCTCAACGCGGGCGATCTGCATCGCACCGCCATGGACTTGGCGCCCGAGGGCCCGGCGGTTGCCCTTGCGTTCGACGGCTTCGGCAAGCATATCGCCGGCGTCGGCGAGACAGGCCGGCGCGGTGCCGTGCTCGTTACGGTGTCGGGATACCGCTACGCGCCGCCCAAGCAACGCAACCACATCAGCGGCTTCGCAGAACTCAGCCCCCGCCTCGATCGTGTCCGCGGCTTCTGGCACTTGGGCCCGTTCTCGAACGATCCACGCGGCGTGTCCGTGTCGGATGGGCTTGTCTACATCGCGGATGGGCGGGCGCCATTCACCGACGAGCGCACCGGCGAGGAGAACCGGGGCGGCATCAAGGTGCTCATCTTCCTCACGGAGAACAACCCGAAGGCCCTCCTCCGTGCGCTGCCCTTGTTGCCCGTCAGAAGGCTCGACACCGGCTCGTAACCGGGAACGCGTACAGAACGAACCGCGATCCTTACGTCCGGATCCGCCCCAGAATGCCGTTTGCATTGCCGGAGAGGATCTGCATCTTCTCCTGATCGGAGATGCAGGCCCCGAACACCTTGCCCAACTGCTGGGCCTGGCTGAAGAGCGCTGTGTCGGAGCCCCAGACTACCTTCCCGGCGCCTACGGCCGCGACAAATCGATCCACCAGACCCCGGGGACTGAAACTGAGCGTCAGTTCCAGATACACGTTCTCGCAGTCGCGGGCGAGCTCGATATACGCCTCTTCATTGGCCGAGCCCGCATGGCCGGCCAGCAGGCTGGCCTCCGGATACCGGGCGGCGAGTTCGCGGACGCCGCTCAACTCGGCCTCCTGGCCCCAGGTGTGAAACAGGACGGGCCGGCGCTGTTCGTTCGCCACCGCCACGAATACCTCGTACGACGGGTGCGTGAACGGCACCCCGAGCGTGCTGAGGATCTTCACGCCCGTAAACCCCTCCGCGATCCGCGCTTCTGCCTGAGCGTGCGACACCGGCTCGGCCGTCGGCCACAACCGAATGTATCCCATCAGCCGCTCCGGATAGGCCCGCAGGGCCTTCAGGACATTGTCGTTCTCCCGGCGTTGATCCGCCGCCGACACCGGCGCGGAAGGCGTGATCAGCGTCTTGGCGATCCCGGCCCGATCCATGGACGCGACGATGGCATCGGCGCCCGTGTCCCCCGGCACGCCCCAGCCCACGTGCAGGTGGGCGTGCATGTCGATGATGCCCACGCCGGCAAGCGAGTCGCCGCGGCGTCCCCGCGCCAGAAGATCGGTGCCGGCTTCCGTGGCCGATGCGTTCATCGTTGGATTCCTTCCATGAGCCGGGCCGCGTTCCCGCGGCCGATGAGGCGCTTCGCATCGTCCGGGATACCGGCGTAGGCAAGCTGCATGATGGCTCCCATGGGTTCGGCCTGCGGGAAACCCGTGCCGAACAGCACGCGTTCAGGGCCGAGTTCGCCCACGATCAGTTCCAGGCCCTGGAACACGACGTAGTTGCTGCCCATGGACAGGAACACGTTCGCGAACGCGGCCAGGAGCGGCACGATCCGCCGCTGATTCAGGTAATGCACCTCGGCCAGGATAAGGGGGAGCGCCGGATAGCGCCGGGCCACGTCGGCCACTTGGCTGAAGGTGAACTTCCCGGCCGAGCAGAACGCGGGCAGACGGCGCGCTTCGAGGGCCGCGAACAACCGACCGCTGCACCACTCGTCGAGATCCCAGAGATCCATCTCGGGCCGCAGAAACGCGGCGCCCGCGCCGCGGGCCACCGCGGTGGCAACCTGCTCCGCCTCGGAGGGGACATCGTGCGCCCCGGCCGGAATGAGAATCGGGCACGGCACCATGGCGGGATGCTCCTCGCACGCCGCGAACAGATCCTCATTGGCATCGGGTGGATCCCTGACGAGGCCGTCGGGCATGATGCGCACGAGGGCCCCTTCGATATCCAGGCGGCGCATCTCCCGGGCCCAGTCGCCGGCCGTGACGACTTCGGTTTCCCCATACTTCGGCCCGCCGAATCCGGCTTGCACGTCAAACAGCGCGATGCTCATACCATCTCCTGTCGTGGCCTCCCGGAACCGCTTCCATTCAGCGGCCGCCCGCCTCGATGCCCCGCTGCGCCAGAACGGACGTGGCCAATGCCGTGTCGATGGGCGTGCCGCCCCCGCTATGCACAACGTGGCCACCCAAGTCGCCGCGCGTGCTGAACGTGACGGCCCAGTCACCGCTCTCGAGCGTCATCCGGACACCGCAGGCGTCCTCCGTCTCGATCATCTCGGTGTCAACCATCCCGTCGAGCGAGGAATCGCCGGCTTGGATCACGTGAAGGAAGACGTCGGCCTTCCGGGCCGCGCCGGGGCTCACTTCGACGCGCCACTGCCCCATCATGGCGCGTTCCTCGGGCTTCAGATTCACGCCTTCCAGTCTCCAGTTCTGGCCGCCCGCCCAGAACTCTTTGCCGGGGCCCCCAACGGCCGTGAGCCCCGCGTCCGCCGGCAGGAGTGTCCGGCAGAACATACGCCCGCCGCCGTGATCGGCGCGGATCGTCGTGTCCGTGATGGCCGGCTCGTGGGCCGTGTGCATGAGCCATTCCTTCCGGTAGGCGGCGTCCGTCGCGACGACGCGATCGCAGATCACGAAGTGATCGGGCAGGATGAACACGATCTGCCGCGTGACAAGTTCGCACTTCTCCGGCAGATCGGGCTGCCCGTCGCGCTTGACGGGGCCGTGTCGGTAGCAGGCCGTCCCGTCGCCCGCCACGTAGACGTACGCGTCATTCACCTCGAACGCCTCCACCTCCGAGCCGAGAATGGAGTGTTGCCCGCCGTGCATCGCGCCGGCCGGCATGCCCCAATAGGATCGGGCCGGCTCGCCGGGCTGGTGGATGACGACGCAGTTGTGCGCCACGGTTTGGGCGTAGTACGTGACAAGATGATCGTGGTTGATGCCCTGTTCGTTGCCGAGGCGCGTGCCGGTGTCCAGGGCGAGGAATCCCCGGTGATAGAGGATGAAGTTGAGGGCGTCGTAATGGCGGTGCTGCGCGAGGATCCCGCCGCAACTGAACAGGCAGTACGTGTCGTCGGGGCCGGTGCCGGAGCGCATGAAGATCTGACCCATGTTCTCGAAATGGCGGGCGTGGGGGAGGCGTTCGGGCGCGAGAGGAGCCGGCGAGGCGTCGAGGCCCGTCAGCAGGAACGGATAGATGAACCAGTCCCGCGCATACGAGCGGCCCGGGACGATGTCCTGGATGTGGCGGGCCAAGGCCGCGGCCTCCGGCTCGACATCCGCGAACAGGTGGCGGATGTTCGCCATGTGGCTGTAGAGCTGTCCCGTGGAGAGGCGGTTGGTTGTGTGCGGTGTGTCGCCGTAACCGAACTCGAGGGGCCCCGCATCGCCCGGGATCCAGTTCCAGATCACGTAGTTGGCCAGCCACGCCGAGTGGGGCCAGTCGGCCGCGATGTTGTCGCCGGTGCTCGACAGCCACGTGTAGAAGAAGTTCTGTTCCGCCCACGGATACGCGCCGAACACGTAACCCAGCGTTGCCGACGCGCCGCCACCGTCATCGCCGCACGATTTCCTGCGGTGCTCGAGCATGCGCAGGTTCTCCTCCCGGCCCCAGACGAGCCACTCGTTCACGAGATCCGGCTCGATGCCGCAGCCGAAGGCGGTGCAGCCGATGAACCAGAGGCAGTTGTTGACGCCGTAGAACCCGGTGGTGTAGTTCGAGATATTCTCCCGATGAATGCGGGGCTCCGCCTTGATCACGTTGTCGACGGCGTGGATCAGGCGGGCCATGTACTCGGCGCGCTCTTCCTCAGTGAATGCGTTGTACAGCCAGTCCCAGGCCAGTGTCGCGTGAACGCGGCTCGTCGAATACCAGTTGACGGGCTTCCTTTGCTCGAAACAGGCCTCGTAGAACGCCAGGCTCGTGTCAAGGCAATCCTTCGCGAGGGCCAGGTAGCCCGTGTCGCCCGACACGAGATAGACGAAGGCCGCCCAGGCTGCCTCCTTGCCCAAGTCGGCCGGCTCCGTGTCTTGAGGCGCGTTCTCGAGCCGGGAACGAAGCGCGTCCACCCGGGCCTTGATGTCATCGTACGACGCGCGTTCGGGGCCTTCCGCGCGGGCGCGCACCGCCGGCCAGGTGTCCGCGTTGAAGAACAGCCGGGGATGATCGGGCCGGATCTTGGCGGCCCACGGCGGCAGTTCCTGCGCGGATGCGCCGCAGGCGGCAAGCAGCATCAGGCCGGACAGGACAAACCGGGACGCCATACGACCCCCTCCTACTGCGAAGGCGCGGAGCCGGCCTCTTCCTCGACCACCCGCCCCGACTCGAGGCGGATCCGCCTGGTTCCGATCGACATGAGCGATGCTTCGTGAGTGGCCAGCACGATCAAGCGCCCCTTCTTGTTCTCCTCGATGAGGCAATCTGCGAGGATGTCGCAGTTGATCTTGTCCAGGTTGCCGGTAGGCTCGTCGGCGAGAATGAAGTCCGGCTCCGCCACGAGCGTGCGCGCCATGGCCACGCGCTGCTGCTCGCCCACGCTGAGTTCGCCGGAGGTGTGGGTGAGGCGGTGGGCGATCTGGAGCCGTTCGGCCACGGCCTGGACGCGCCCCGCCACATCGCGCCGATCCCCGCGAAGCGCGAGCGGCAACCGGATGTTGTCGTACACCGTCAGATAAGGCATCAGGTAGAACTTCTGAAAGATGAAGCCCACCGCCGCATTCCGGAACCGGTTCCGGCGCACACCGCTCCACGCGTAGATGTCCGCCCCCTCGTAGTGCACCGAGCCGCTGCTCGGGCGCAGCATGCCGCCGAGCAGGAGCAGCAACGTAGTCTTCCCGCTGCCGCTCACGCCGTGGACGATGGCGAACTCGCCCCGGCTGAAATCGAGTGTCACGCCGTCGATGGCAGGCACCTGAACGCCGTGTTTGAGATAGTGCTTTTTCACGTTCCGGGCTTCAAGCATGGCTATTCCTCTGCAATCGTCCGGTTGGGATCCAGCCGGACGAGTTGAATCATCGGCACCAGCATCGACACGAGCGCCACGCCGCAGGCCAGCGCCGCGACACCGGGCAGGTGGCCCCACACGATCGTTACGGGCCGGGTGTTGACGGCCAGCAGCGGCCCGGTAAGCGAAACGGCCAGCTTCGAGCCGATGATGAAGCCCGTGGACGCGGCCACGAGCGAAAGCGCCAGCATTTTCGCCAGGTAGAGCCCCGCGATGTACGAGTAGCGCGCCCCCATGGCCACGAGAATCCCAAGTTCACGGCGGCGCTCCGAAACCTCCTGCAAGCCCGTGATCGCGATGATGAGCACGGTGATCGCCAGGACGA
>JAFGTL010000806.1 GCA_016934125.1 Candidatus Hydrogenedentota bacterium | reverse complement strand
GTGGGGGCAGCGCACGCCCGACGGCCGTTACGCCATCGTGTACAACCCTACCGTCCACAGCGAACACCGCTACCCCCTCGCGATCGTGACGGGCGACGACGGGATCGTGTTCGACGACTTGCTCCTCGTCCACGGCGAGGTGCCCCCCCGGCGGTTCTTCGGCCGCTACAAGGATTACGGATCGCAGTACGTCCGCGGCATCGCCGAAGGCAACGGCACGCCCCCCGGCGACGCCATGTGGATCACCTACAGCGTCAACAAGGAAGACATGTGGGTGAGCCGGATCCCGTGCCCCGTCCGCGATCGCGTGGACGGGCCGGTTCACGATGATTTCAGCGCCGTCGAGCCGGGCGATCACGTGCCCGACTGGAACGTGTATTCGCCGCGGTGGGCGCCGGTGCGCGTCGTGGCGTTCCCCTCGGAACGGGAGCGGAGCCTCGAACTGCGCGATGCGGATCCCTGCGATTACGCCCGGGCCGTGCGCGTGTTCCAGGAAGGCGCGCACGCCGAGATCGGCTTCCGCGTATGCCCGAGACAGGCCGGCGCGGGCCTGCTGAACATCGAAGTCATGGATCGCTACGGCAACCGGCCTGTCCGCGTCTGTTTCGACATCGACGGCCGGATCAAGGCCGTTAACGGCGGCGAACTCGTCGACATCGAGGCCTACGAGCCCGACAGGTGGTATGCCATCGGCCTTGTCGTCGACGCGACGGCTTTCGGCCACTACACCCTGTCCATTGACGGGCGCACCGTGCTGGCCGATGCCGCGCTTGCCGAGGCCGTGCGCTCCGTCGAGCGGCTCAGTTTCCGCACCGGGGCTCACCGGGATTGGCCCACCCGCCAGACCGATAACGAGAAACCCCATCCGCCCCTGCCCAACGCCGACGAACCCGCCCCGCCCGTTGTCTTCAACATCGCCGACGTCCGCGCCACGGCGTCGTGACGGAACAGGGATATCCGCCGCGCAGGCGTCCGGCACGGCGTGCCGCAGACGTCAGTCGTACGAGCCGAGTTCCTTGGCGAGGCCGACGATGCGGCGGAAGTTCTCGAGGCTGACGCTCGACGGCACCGAGTGATCCGACGAGAAGATGTAGCCGCCGTTCTCTTTGACCACGGGGAGGGTTTTGCGCATTTCGGCCTCGATGGCCTCGAGGTCGTCCCAGAGCACCGCGTTGATGCCGCCGTGCAGCACGAGATCGTCGCCGTACGTCCGCTTCATGTGGATGGGATCCATGCCGGCCTTGACTTCGAGGGGATTGAGCGCGTCCACGCCGATCTCGATGAGGTCGGGCACGAAGGGCATGATGTTTCCGCAGGAATGGAGATGGGCCTTGATGCCCTTGGCATGGGCCCACTCGACGGCGCGCTGGTGGGCGGGGCGCAGGAACTCGCGGTAGGTGTCCACGGAGAAGAAGGTGTTGTTCTTGTAGCCCATGTCGTCGGGCCACATCACGCTATCGACGGTGTATCCCTCGGCCCACACCATGTCGAAGAGGGCCAGGTTGAAGTCCACCTGGAACATCCACATCTCGCGGAGCCATTCCGGATCTTCCATGAACGCCATGAGCACGCGCTCGGTGCCCACCATCCACGAATGGGTGACGTCGAAGCCGAACCAGAGTCCGCCGACCGTCCAGGCGTCGTTCTCGCGCCACTGGGGATAGTTGCGTTTCAGGCCGTCCCAGTCGACGCGGTCGCGGCTGGGCGTCATACGCGCCTTGGCGCGCTCCCAGGAGGGGCGGTCGACGATGGTGTGGGCGAGGAACTCGGGCGTGGACGCCGCGTGTCGCCAGTTCTTCTGCGTGACGCCCCACGCGGTGGTGTACACGGTGTATTCATCGGTTTCCTCGATGGTCTTGCACTCGTAGCGGGGGCTTGTGTCGACGCCGATATGGCCGGTGATATCGAGCCCGAAGAACTCGCGGAAATCCATGCCCTCGGGCATGCCTTCGCGGCACCAGCGCTCGATGGTGGCGCCCCAGGGCGAGTCGATAATGGGGACGCGATCCGCGTCGCGGTGGGCGAACATGCGCGCAAACCGCTCGCGAGAGGTGAGTGTGTCGGGCATCTGCGATCCTTTCGAGGGAGGCGGGGCCGCTCCTAGCCGACGAGTTTGTCGAATTCGTCCACCGACACGGCCGGTGCGGTGGAGAAGCCGATGCCCGTGAGCCGGCTCACGGCGATCGAGGCTTTGACCGCGGCCTGGATGTCGGGCAAGTCGACGATGAGGACGAGATCCTGCGCGCCCAGCAGGGCGTACATGGACAGCACCTTGCCGCCCAAGTCCTCGATGATGCCGGCCGCCTTGGCGGTGCGATCGGCGCCGATTCCCTTCAATGCCTCCTGCGAATATGTCCCGAACATGAAGAACGTCGACATGGCCCTGCCCTCCTCGATGCTCCGCGTCAACTGCGCCTATTCGATGCCATTCTCTGCCAAATGGGGAACGTAGTCCTTGTCGCGGCCCAGGATGTGGGCCGGCAGCCAGTCCGAGACAAACGCGACGATGTCGGCGGGCACCGTGGGGATGCCCGACTTGCAGGCCTGGGAGAACCCCGTCAGCTTCCGGATGAACGCCTCGTGTTCGGCTTGGTGGGCGGCGTGCTCAGGATAGGCGGTCTCCGCCAACAGGGCTTCCTCGGCGGCGAAATGGGTTTTGACGTACTCGATCAGTTCGGGCAGCGTTTCCGACACCGCCTGCTGGCCCGCGCCCAGGCCTACGGCGGCATCGAGCCGGTTTGCCAGCGAGAACAGGCCATGGTGCTGCTCATCGATCTCGCCAATCCCCAGCCGGAACCTGCTGCTCCACGTGACGCCCGGCATGCATTTCCTCCTGTGATCCCGCCCGATCCGGATTCGGCCGCGGCGGCTGCCGCGCCCGGCGCCGGCCCGCGCTCTCCCACTATAGTGTGCGTGATCGGTTCCCGTCAATGCGCGGATCGTGGGCGGCCCATCCCCCGGCGCGCGGGCGGGCGGTTTCTT
>JAFGTL010000805.1 GCA_016934125.1 Candidatus Hydrogenedentota bacterium | reverse complement strand
CACTCTACGCCGCCAAGGCGGCCGGGCGCGACTGCGTCCGCGTAGCGGAGGCGTGATATGCCGCCCCTCGTCACACTCACGACGGATTTCGGGGCGCGCGATCCCTATGTCGCGGCCATGAAGGGCGTAATGTTCAAGATCTGCCCGGGCATTCAGATCGTCGATCTGAGCCACGACATCGCCCCGCAGGACGTGCTTCAGGGGGCGCTGTTCCTGGCCGGCGCCGCGGCATACTTCCCCGAGGGCACGATCCACTGCGCCGTGGTCGATCCGGGCGTCGGCACGGATCGGCTTGCGCTTGCGGCTTCGGCGGGAGGACAGGTGTTCGTGTGCCCGGACAACGGCCTGCTGACGCTGTTCCTTCGCAATCACGCCCTCACCGAGGCGCGCGCCATCACGAACCCGGCGTTCATGCTCGACACGATCAGCCCGACGTTCCACGGACGCGATGTGTTCGCACCGGCCGCGGCATCGCTGGCGCGGGGCACGCCGCTCGAGGCCGCCGGAGAACGCGTGGACGATGTGCAGCGTCTCGAGATCCCGGAGGCGGCCACGGAGGGATCGGGAGACGTGTCCGGGGCGGTGATCCACATCGATCGGTTCGGGAATTGCATCACGAACATCCATCGCACGCTCGTGGGTGAGCCTGCCGGGACGACGGTGTGCATCGGCCACCACCGGTTGCCCGGCATCCATCAGACCTATGGCGACGTGGCGCCGGGCGCGCCGCTTGCCTTGTTCGGCAGTTCGGAATACCTCGAGATCGCCGTAAATCAGCGCGATGCCGCCGCGGAACTCGGCATCGCCGCAGGCGACAAGATACGACTCACCACCGGGCGGTGAAGCCGCCGGCCGCTGCGCTCACAACTCGTCATAGGCACGGCCAGGCCGGCTCGGCCGAATCCCTGTCACTGCGCAAGAGCGGTAGCCCTGCTCGGGCAGACATGCCGCAATGTGCTTCCCGGGATGCGAAGACGCGCCGGTGATGGCGTGCAGCGATACGTAGGCCCTCCTGTCCGGCCGCATCAGGCGACGCGAGCCGCGCGGGAGTCTGTCAAGGCTCGTGGTATAATCGCAGAAAGGAGGGACTTGCATGGGCGAGGAATTCGGCGAGGGCGCGCGCGCGTGGGAGTATACCCTCAGCGAAGACGAGTCCGACCGCTGGAAACAGGCCGACGCCGACGAACGGCAGGAGTTCCTGGAGGAACTGATGCCGCTGCTCGTGAAGCGGACAGCCGAGTTCGACTGCGATGAGTTCGTCATCTGTGATCGGGATGGTAGCGTCGTCGTCGTCGTCACGGTGAGCAGGCTGACGGAGCCGCTGCGCCGCTTCGATGGCCGGGGCGATCTGGATCCGAGCCGCCGGAACTAGCCCCGCCGCGCTGCCGTCTGCCGCGCCCCCACCACGAAGGCCGCCCCCGCGCATGCCGCCGACACGGCGGCGAACACGAGGAACGCCGCCGAGATGGACGACACCATGCCCCTCAACTGAATCGCCAACGCCACGCCAAGGTCGCGGAAGCAGAAGATGTAGCCCATCACGCTGGCGCGATCGGCTGAGGAGGTGTTGTCGCCGAGCCACCCGAAGGCGGCCAGGGGCACGATGGCGTATTCAACGCCGATCAGGAACATGGCCAGCATGAGGACGGCCGGGCTCGTCCACGCCCAAGCCAGCACCATCCCGATCCCGCCCACAATGAAGCCCCACGCGAAACTGGGCCAACGGCCCAACCGATCGCACACCGGCCCGCCCACAAAGCTCGATACGATCGCCGCAAACGAGCAGAAAGGCAGGATCACCTGGAGCCATTCCTTGCCGCAATGTACTTCGATATGCGTCTTCGAGCCGTTGAGCACGATGCCGTAGGCGAGGCCCGACGCAACGAGGAACGCGGCGACGGCCTGGGCCTCGCGGTTGTGGAGGACGCGGAGGAAGGTGTGCAGATCGGGCCGTTCGCGCCGGAACCTCCTGCGCGGCGTGCAGGCCATGGCGCCGATCCCCACGACCCCCAGGCCCGAAGCGAGGATGAACACGGCCCCATATCCGGAGCGGGCGTATGCGAAGGCGAGCAGGTAGGAGCCCGCGAACAAGGCCGCCATGACGGTGCCGCGCACAATGCCCGCGGCGGTGCCGTAGCGGTTGGGGGCGGCGGTGTTCATCACCTGGACGAGGGAGCTTGTCCACAGCATGGGCGCGCCGATTCCCCACACGACGCTGCCGAGAAGCAGCACCGCGGGCGATTCGGCCCGGAAAATGATGAAGGGAAACAGGGCATAGGTGGCCACGCCGATGATCTTGGCCCGGTTGAGGCCGACGAAATCGATGATGAATCCGATGAAGAAGCGGAACACGGCGAAGGTGAAGTAGACGAGCGAAAGAACGAGGGGCGCCCACGCGGGCGACAGGCCCTTCTCGTCGGACAGATAGCTGATCACAAAGGGCTGGCACGCCCCCGCGCCAACGAAGGCGAAGAAGAACGCGAGCGATATGGTGATCAGATCGCGCCGGTTGCTCTGCGGTTCGTGAGACGCGCGGATGATGAGGGCACTCCTTTTCCCTGCGAACGCCCGTGCCGGGACTCCCCGGCAGGCCCACGGCGCGGGGCCGACACGGCGCCCCGCGGGCGCCACGCATACTACGCGGGCGCCGCAGCCGCCGCAACCCGACTGTATGCCCCGAATCGTCCCGCAACTTGGGGTGCGGCGCGTGAGGCAAGCTCGGCCTCGCTATACGTGCTTGTGCAATGCTCACCCACCGGGTGGCTGTGTGGCCGAGCGGAT
>JAFGTL010000804.1 GCA_016934125.1 Candidatus Hydrogenedentota bacterium | reverse complement strand
CAAAGGCGATGCCCACTGCCGAGAGGGGGATTCGGGAGACGTGTGTCAAGCGCCGCCTCGGAAAAAGGCGGGACTGACGCCAGCGGAACCGCGCACGGAGCGAGCGACGCGCCCAAAGGGCGCGCACGCGCCCAAAGGGCACACGCACACGGAACGCGCACGGAGCGCGCGCCGAAGAACATCGAGGCGTCTGGCTTCAACGCCCCGTGCTCTGCCAGGCCCGTGGTGCGGGCCGGAGTTTGCCCCGTGTTTTGTCTCGTTCAAGGCGGGGCCCCGACGCACTAGCTCCGTCTTCGCGCCGAGATTGAGCGCGATAGCCCCGCCACCTGTCCGGTTCGGCGCGGCGCTGGGCTGGCCCTGCGTCCGCTCCACTCGGTGCGTTTGTGAAGCATTTGACTCGTGCGGCGGAAATCGCCTATACTTCAGTGCTTATTCGAGGCCCGTTGATGGGCGAACGTACCGTCGTGGGCGGAAGCAGGGAGTCGACGAGTGCGCCTGCGGCGCTGCGAGAAACAAGGAGAGATCAGTGAAGCGAACGTTTCAGCCTTCGAATATCAAACGAAAGCGGAACCACGGATTCTTGGTGCGGATGTCGACCGCGGGTGGGCGTAATGTGATTCGCCGCCGGCGTGCGAAAGGCCGTAAGCGGCTGTCCGCCTAACGAGGAGGGGATGAGTCTGTTTTGCCGGGCCGAAACCAGTTTCCTCGACGAGAGCGGCTTACCCGAAGACGCGATTATCTCTCGATCTACCAACAGGGCGAGAAACGGGTGGGGCGTCAATTCGTCTGTTACACGGTCCGGCGGGAAGGTCAGGGGCGCAAGATCGGCTTAGCCGTGTCGCGCAAGGTAGGCAAGGCCGTCGTACGCAACCGGGTAAAACGGTATATCCGAGAAGTTTACCGCACCCATCGCGGTGAACTGTCCGACGACATGCACGTCATCGTGGTTGCACGGCCGGCCTCGGCGAGTCTCGATTATTCCCAGTGCGCGCACGCGTTGAGGCAGCTCCTGAGCAGAGGAACGGTGCAAAGTGGGTAAGGTGCTGGTTGGTGGAATTCGAGTGTACCAGCGCTGGATATCCCCGTTGCTTGGCGCCAATTGCCGGTTCACGCCAACCTGTTCCCAGTACGCCGTCACCGCCATCCAGCGGTACGGGGCGATTCGGGGAACCGGGTACGCGCTGTGGCGCATCTTGCGATGCAACCCGTTCTGCAAAGGCGGCGTCGACCCCGTTCCCTAGCCTTCCCACGAGACGCTGAACTCATCCACCTTGTCACGGCCAGGAGAACAAGGTGTGGGATGACGATCAGAACAAGCCCATGATGCGCAACCAGGTCATCGCCATCGTCCTGATGACCGTGCTGCTGGTTGTGTGGATGAACTTCTTCATGCCCAAGCCCGGGCAGCCCCCCGAGGACTCCGGCCAGGACACTGCGCCCGTTGACAGCGCGTCCGCGGATGCCAGCCAGGGGGCTGCCTCGCCCGCTGCCGCCATGCCCGCGTTTCTCCCGTCGCTCCCAGAAACCGACGATCCGGCGCACGACGAGGTAGTCCTCGAGGACGAGAACAGCCGGCTCGTGTTTACCGCCATCGGCGGCCGGCTCAAGCGCGCGTACGTCAAACTCCACATGCACGGCGAGAGCGAGGTCCAGCTCGTCCCGGTGCCGCTCGCCCCGGAAGATTCGGACGATCCGCCCCCCGCCGACACGGACACCATCTACCCCTTTGGGCTGCGGTTTACGCGCGGAGACTTGGGCGATGAGGTGGATCGACGCCGGTTTGCCGTGGCCGAGGCGACGGATCGCTCCGTGACGTACGAACTCGTACTGCCGGGGCTGGCCCGGATCCGCAAGACGTTCACCCTGGGCGATGCCCCCTATGTGCTGCAGGTGAAGGTGGACTACGAGAATCTTGCCGACAAACTGGCCGTCGTCGGCAAGGATCAGACGCCCGCCTATATCCTGAATTGGGGCCCCAACGTCGAGTCGCGCGACAAGAAGAAGGGCATCCGGCAGGCGTTGATTTGGCGCAAGGACGGCCAGAACGAAACCTTCAAGACCGACAAGATGAAGCCCAAGAAGACCTCCGTCGAGTCCATCGGCTTCAACTACCCCGGATGGTTGCCCATCGGCTTCAGCTATTCCGAAGATGAGCCGGAAGTCGAGCGGATCGCTCCCTTCACCTCCACCGTCAACGACCCCGAGTGGTACGCCGTCAAAAGCGCCTATTTCATCGTCGCCTTCCGGCCCGACGAACGCGCCGCCTTCGGCTGGGCCTCCGGCAACAAGGATCGGTTCCGGTTCGGCACCGCCGTGCCCCGGTTCGAGGTGGCGCCCGGCGCCGTCCAGTCCAATGCCTGGCGCGTCTACATCGGGCCCGCCCAGCAGACCATCATGGCCCAGGCCTGGGACACCTTGCCGACGGCCAAACGGTTCTTCGAGAGCGTCGACATCATGGACACCTTCTCGAAGTTCCTGCTGCGCCTGCTGAACGGGTTCTACTCGGTGATTCCGAGCTACGGCCTCGCCATCATCTTCCTCACCGTGCTCGTCCGCGGGGCCATGTTCCCCCTCACCATCAAGCAGATGCGCAGCATGAAGAAGATGCAGTTGCTCGCGCCCGAGTTGGAGGAAATCAAGGCCAAGTACGGGGACGATCAGCAGGAACTCAACAAGCGCATGATGGAACTCTACCGGGAGCGCGGCGTCAACCCGCTGGGCGGATGCCTGCCCATGGCGCTGCAACTGCCGGTGTTCATTGCGCTGTATCGGATGCTGTGGAGCACCTTCGAACTCCGGGGCGCGCCCTTCACCATCCTCAAGTTCGGCGACTATCACTGGATAGCCGACTTGGCCGAGCCGGATCGGCTGATCCACCTGGCGGGGTTCCTTCCGTGGATCACGGAGGTGCCCTTCCTTGGGGACTACCTCAAATACCTCAACATCCTGCCCATTCTGGGTGCCGTGTCCATGGTGTTGAGCACCAAGCTGACGCCGACGGCCGGGCCGGTGCAGAACCCGCAGCAGAAGATGATGATGACGATCATGCCGATCTTCTTCGGCTTCATCTGCTACACCTTCGCGTCGGGGTTGAATCTCTACATCCTGACCAGCACCGTCCTCGGCATCGTACAGTCCAAGCTCGTACGCCCCGGCGAAGTCAGTGTCAGCGAGAAGAAGCCTGTGCGCAAGAAGAAACAGCATTTCTACACCGCGGCGAAGGAACGGCAGCGCCGCATGCTCAAGGAAACCAAGCAGGCCGGTAAAGTCAAAAAGCCCAAATGAACGGGCGGGGCGAACGCCGAACCGGTATCCCGGCAGGCAGGCCCCAAGGCAAAGGAGGGAATGGACGATGAGATCGGTGGAGATCGCCGCCAAGACGCGCGAAGCCGCCATTGAGGAGGCGCTCGAAGAGCTTGGCGCGGAGCGGCATGAGATTCATGTCGAAGTCCTCGACGAAGGAAGCAAGGGCATCTTCGGCCTCGGTGCACGCGACGTGAAGATCCGCGTCACGGTGGACACGGACGACGACGAACCCCCTCGCCGCCGCGAAGGCGGGCGCCGGCAGCGCGAACGCGCTCCCGAACGGAGTGAACGCGGCCCGGAACGGGGCGGACGTGCCCCGGAACGAGGCGGACGTGCCCCGGAACGCAGCGGGCGTGCCCCGGAACGCAGCGAACGCGCTCCCGAACGCGGCGGACGCGCTCCCGAACGCGGCGAACGTGCCCCGGAACGGGGCGGGCGTGCCCCGGAACGCAGCGAACGTGCTCCCGAACGCGGCGGACGCGCTCCCGAACGCGGCGAACGTGCCCCGGAGCGCGGCGAACGTGCCCCGGAGCGCGGCGGACGCGGTGGGCGCGGCCGCGATCGGCGGGAACGAGGCCCGGAACGGCGAGGCCGCGGTTCGGAGCGTTCCGAGCGGGAGAGGCGGCCTTCGGAAGGGCGAGGGCCGGAACGGGCGGAGCGCCCGAAGCCCCAGCCCCGGCCTGCCCGTACGCCGGCCGATGACGAGGCCAACGAGGCGCGCGCCGGCGAGGCCGCGGCCCTCCTCGAGGAAATGATCCGCTTGATGGGTATGGAGGCCTCCGTGTCGAGCCGCCTCAGCGAGGACGGGGAGGCCCAGCTTTCGGTGGACTCGCCCGACTCGGCCATCCTCATCGGCCGCAAGGGGCGCAACCTCAATGCGATGCAGTATCTGATCAACCGCATGATCCACCGCGGCGACGGCTCGGAGCGGGCCGATCGGATCACGGTGGACATCGAGGGATACCATGATCGCCGCCAAGCCAGTCTCGAAGAGATGGCCCTGCGGATGGCCCAGCGCGTCAAAGAGACGGGGCGCCGGATCCGCGTGAAGCCGCTGAATCCGCAGGAGCGCCGGGTGATCCACGTGGCCCTGCAGGACGACCCCGATATCCGCACCTTCAGTATCGGCAACACCATGGTGCGCAGCGTGGTGATCGCGCCGAAAGACGAGCGCGACGAGGAGGGCCGGCCGGGCCGGTCGAGCCGGACGCGGCGCCCCCGCCGGGACCGGCCCCGCGACGAATCCGGCGGCCCCGCCCCGGAATCTGATCGCGACCTCGAACCCGACCGCGACCTCGAACCCGACCGCGACCTCGAACCCGACCGCGACCTCGAACCTGATCGCGACCTCGAATCTGAGCACGACCTCGAATCTGAGCACGACCTGGAGCCGGTTCCCGAGGCGGAAGCTGTGAGCGAGGCGGGCCCGGACAGTGAAGGCGAGGAGTACTGAAGACACCATTGCGGCCATTGCCACGGCCCAAGGGGAAGCGGGCATCGGCATCGTGCGGCTCAGCGGCCCCGAGGCCGTGCCGATCGCTGCGTCGGTGTTCGTCTCATCGCGGGGGTGCGACATCACGGGCCCCGGCCGGGGCCGCTGCGTCTATCACGGGGAAGTGCGCGACCACGCGGGCGTGATCGACGAGGTCCTCCTCCACGTCATGCGCGCCCCGCATACCTACACCCGCGAAGACGTCGTCGAGATCAACTGCCACGGAGGCCCGGGGCCGCTGGGCGCGGTGCTCGAGGCCCTGCTCGAACGCGGCGCCCGCCTCGCCGGCCCGGGCGAGTTCACCCAGCGCGCCTTCCTGAACGGCCGCATCGACCTCGTCCAGGCCGAGGCCGTCATCGATCGCATCCGGGCGCGCACCCGGGCCGCCCTGCGGGCCGCAGACGCGGCCGGCACGGGGCGGTTGTCCGCCGCGATCTACGCGATGCGGGATTCCCTGGCCGACGCACTGGCCCGGATCGAGGCGGCCGTCGACTTCCCCGAGGACGATCTGCCCGAACTCGTCGACCAGGCCCTGCGGCGCCGCCTCGAGGGCGTCCGCGAGCAGATGAGCGAGCTCCTCGATACCGCCCGGGCCGGCCGCCTGTATCGGGAGGGGGCCGGCGTGGCCATCGTGGGCCGGCCCAACGTAGGGAAATCGAGCCTGTTCAACGCCCTGCTCCGCGATGCCCGCGCCATCGTGACCCCCCAGCCCGGCACCACCCGCGACCTCATCGAGGAAGTGATCACCATCTCCGGCGTCCCCGTGCGCCTGAGCGACACGGCCGGGCTGCGCGCGACGGACGACGAGATCGAGCAGATGGGCGTCGAGATCGCCCGCGGCGCCCTGCGCAACGCCGACGCCGTGTTGCTCTTGGTGGACGCCGCCGCGCCCGTCAGCGAAGACGACGAACTGCTGGCCCGCGAGGTGTCCGCCCTCGACGTGCCCCGCCTCCTCGTCCTGAACAAGATCGACCTCGCGCCCGATGCCCGCCCCCCCGCCTGGGCCGGCGCGTTCGGCGCCTGTCACCCCGTGTCCGCCAAGACCGCCCAAGGCCTCAAAGAACTCGAGGCCGCCCTCGGCCGGCTGCTCCTCGGCGACGTGGCCGCCGGGCCCGACCAAGGCCTGATCACCCGCCTCCACCAGCGCGACAGCCTACGCCGCGCCGCCGCGGCACTCGATCGCCTCCTCGCCAACTTCACCGCATCGCCCGAGTTCCTCAGCATCGACCTCCGCGACGCCCTCGATGCCCTCGGCGAAATCACCGGCGAAACCACTCCCGAAGACATCCTCGACCGCATCTTCTCGTCCTTCTGTATCGGGAAATAGACGACGAGCGAACCGACAATCCGCGGCCCGGCTCTGTGTGTTCGCTTCTCCCCTGCCGCGCGGTCGACTCCTCCTGGTTTGCACTCTGTCTCTTCTTCCGGTCTCCCCGTTGTCCGATTCCAGGAGAAGCAAGGCATCAGAAACTCCTGCTTCAGTTGTAGGTGATCACCAGGTCCAGGAAGTCCAATACAACCTGTTTCCCGACCGTTCGATCCGTGCTGAGTTGGAGATCGATCCGGTTGTGGCCGGGTTGCACCAGCCGAGGGTCGACGTCGATCTGAAACCAAGTGCCGCCGGGGATGTCGACAGGCGGCTCGACGGGGCCCGTCAATGTCTGGGGATTCCCGTTGAATCTGACCAGGATTGTGTCGCTCTCGTCCATGTTGGCCAGCCCAAGGCGAAGCAGCGCGGACACGGTCTTGCCCGACGGTGTGTTGGCGACGATGTCTTCACCGACAGGCAACTTGGCGGTAACATATTCCCCGGGCACGACGGTAACGGGCAGTCTGTCGGGACCGACCATCACCATCTTGAACGTGCCGAGGACGCTTTCGTACGTGGGATTGTCGATGGCGTATATCTTGTCGCGGCCTTTCAGCGACTTCACGGAGCCCAGTTGGCTGAAGAGCTCGTTGGGCTCTGCCGGAAACAGATTGAAGAGATAGATGCCGTCGGCCCCCCAGTAGAACCGGTTCATGGCCGCCCCGCACCAAGCGCGATTGTCGTGCATGTAGAGCGTGTAGGGTTTGGCCGGAACGAGCAACGCATAGACGGGGACCTGGTGCTCATGTCCCAGGTCGACCATGTCCTTCAGCGACGAGGCAACCGCCATCTGAATGTAGTCCTGGCCGGCGATCATGATGTCCATCAGACCCTCCTCCAAAAAGGCCTGAATGTCCAGTCCGATATCCATGCAGCTTTTCACGCTCAAGGGAGCGCGGACCGACACCAATATGGGGCGGCCCCGCTTCATCGACTCCCGTTCGGTGACCGCTCGAATACGGCGCACCATTTCGGTCATCATAGCAACGTGTTTCGGCTCTGCCGGGAGGCCGTCCAGGTTAGGCCGAAAGAAGAGCGGATGACGGATGAAATCCAGTTCGATGCCGTCGATATCGTATCGCTGACACACGTCCTCGAATATACGGACAATGTAGTCGCGCACTTCCGGCTTCTCGAAATCCCACAGAGACCACCACGCCCTTGGGTCAGTCTGTCGAGTATGGTCCCACTGTGATTTGTCCCCCATGAGATACTCGGGATGTTCCCTCTTCCTCCGCGACAACGCCCAGGAGACATAGGAACACTCCGGGTTGTTCATGCGGTAGCTCCAGAACACCTCCATATGATTGTTGTGGGCGTAGTCGACGACCAGCGCGAGGGGATCGGTGCCCTCCTTCTTCAAGGCGATGAGCCCGTCGCGCATCTGCTTGACGTATGGCGCGTGGCTTTCCTCAATCCAGTCGCCCAGGACCTCGCCAACCTTCGGCTGATGCGCCCAGAACAACCCTCCGCCACCTGTACAGTAACAGATGGTATCGACCTGGGTGTTTGCCACCTGTCTGACGCGCAGAGATATGAGTTCCTCGGGTGTCGTGTAAGGACGACCGTCACAGCCGTCGTCGTTGTAGAGAATTCGGCGCGGCCGATTCGCGCCCTCTTTGCGGAGCCTGCTCAACTCGCCTCTCTCGAGCTTGGGCCGCTCGCCTTCCGCCATCGCCGCGGGGTCGGCCGCGAAGAGGCAGATCCCGCATGCAACAACCAAGGACAAGACGTGAATCCTTGCAGCATTTCGATTCACTGCGCCTCTCTTTCCTGTTCCGGGCGTCGGCGGGCTGGACCACACCTCTTGGTTCGAATATCACGGCACGAACGCACCGGGCTCCCTCCAGCCACGTCCACCATGACGTCACTCATTCACCTTGCCGGTCCTTGGTCGGCAACAAGGATAAATAGTCGGGAATGATGCGTCGCGGCGGTCGGGCAGGGATTTGCGTTGGGTCTCCCTCCTAACCAGCTTAGAATATCGACCTCCTGATTTCCAGAAGGGTCTCGGACACGCGCCGCAACGAACCGCCAACGCCGGCCGGGCCATGCTTGGCCGGAACCCGGGAACACGATCAGTCATGACGGAACCACGTGCGTATGGGCGGTTGCCCGGCGTCTATCACATCCTCGTCGAAGTAGCCCTTCTGATGAGCCTCCTCGAGGGCCCCCTGCATCTTCGCCCTGAGTTGATCGAGCTCATCTCCGGCTGTTCGGATGCGTTCTGAAGGTATGTTGCAGCAGATCCCGATATACTCCGTCGCGTCATCGCGCCCCATGCTCCGGATGATCCAGTGCCGGAAATCCCACAGCAGGCTGTCGATGCGCCGGAGGAGTTCGGTTTCGTCGCCCGCACTTGCGCTGCCCCGGATGACGTACGACGCGTGTCTCAGCAGCCAAAGGTACTCGTAATCCTCCATCCCCTCGCGCATCAACTCGGCCCGGATTGAGGAAACCACCTCATCTTCCCTCGCCGGCGGATAGCAGAGGTTTCCGTCGCCCGGGACGACAAACGTATCGCTGAACCAGGCCGGGCTCGGAGTCCACGGCGTCTTCGGCCAGTACATGTTGCTCCAATGCTCAATCATCCGCACATCCGCATACCAGGCCTGCAAAGGATCCATGCGATAGTTGATTGCCTGCCGATCCATGAGGATGTTGTTGCTGTTATCCGTCGTAATGGCCACCGCTTTGCCGTAGTTGGCCGCTTCGATCAACTCCATGCGAGGCATGATCGAGCCCTCTCCATAAGGGCGCCCCGCCCAGATGTCCACCGCGGCGAGGAGTTCACGATCGAACGGCCAGGCGCTCACGAACACGGGCACGCCATCGAGCACCGGGCGAACCGCGCTCACGCACGCGTTCAGCGCCTCGATCGGCCCTTCCTTGCTCTTCGGATCGCGCCGGGCGTGCGGGCAGATCGGCTCGTCGCCCGCATACCACACGATCCGTTCGAGCGGCCAGTCGTGCGCTTTCGCGAACTCGACGTAGAGTCGCACGTACTCGCGGATGTACTCGATCTTCTCCCTACCCTCATCGCTGTCCGGCGCGGGGAAATGCGTCGTGTAGCCCATCAGCCGCTGGATCCACATCACGTCGAATGTGCCGGGGAACTCCTTGAAGAATTCCTGGGCGCATTGGTTCACCGCGTCGCCGTTTGAGAAGCCGTACGTCCCATCGTCCCCCTTGCTGATATTCAACCGCGGAAACACGCTCCCCGGCTGCATGCGGTTCCGGTGATACCACCGGTAGAAGGCCCGGTAGACGCGCGCCTGACGATCAACCGGCCACTCGGAAAGGCGGCGGCCGTCTTCGTCCTTGTAGTAGCCTTTGTCGTTCCACGGCCGGAACTCAACCATGCTGGCCAGATGTGGGCGGAGGGGCATCGGGAAATCATAGACGCGGGCGGGCAGCGTGAACGCGGCCAGTTCCTCTTCCCCCGCCAGAACGCGACACGCCAAGTCGAACGGGCCTGTCTCCGCGTCGCCGGCCGCGTGCAGCGTAATCCAGAACGACTGCGGCCGCCCCGCAGTGATGTCAAAGCGCGGCTCGTTGTGGAGCGGATCCGGTGTCAGGCCGGCACGCACCTTGCTCACCTTGATGTCCACCAGGCCGACGGGCTGGCACTCGAGCGTGACGCCCCGCGGCAGGCCCGTGGCCGAAACGGTGACGCCGCCGCAGTCCTTACTGGAGCGTATGACGATCTGAAACGGCTCATACTCGCCGCGGCACAAGCCGGCCTCGGGCACTTCGCCTTGAATCGCCTCAAACGCATCTTCCGAATACACCTT